>NZ_JAVRMB020000246.1:0-47378 GCF_031844845.1 Endozoicomonas sp. | reverse complement strand
ATAAAATGTCCATTTGCCAGTAGATTGCGGCGCCCGGGAGTACCGTAATTCCGGCTAAACTCTCCGCTGTCATTGTGTACAGGGATTGTACACAATCCATCTGGCAGGGATAGCCAACTATCGGCAGTCACCTCCCTGTGGATGGATCCTGTACAATCCCTGTACAGGATGACAGCGGAGTTGGTTGGTAATAATGGCTATTTTTCCAAATGTGGATTTTATTTCAGGACAAATCCTTATCTGCTCGCTCATCAATTAACCGGTAAATCTCCCATAAATCCTGTGTTGCGCCATACCAGTGAGCAAGTAACTCTTGCTCGTCACCACCACAAATAATATCTGCTGCGCTGACTCCGTAGACTCTATTGGCATACTCATCAGCAATTTTCAGCCAGTGCTTTTTGGTCATCAGCCTCACGATTGATGTCAGAATATTTATAAAAGTATTAGAGAAGATGGGACTAACACTTACGAGGTGACAGGTTTTTATTATTCACAAGGAAGCAAGCACACAGGTTACTTTTTCTGGCGAATCCGTCTCCAGAATTCTATGGCGGCATTCCCCCTGAATATGAAGTTCAAGCGTGTATCGTTGACTCTCCAGGTATTCCCTTTTTTCAGGCGCTTCAAAATCGACCCATAAAACAATCACTCTCCCTCCGCCACGGCAGTAAACAAAGCACGGACACACATCATTTTTATAGCTCTGATCTGCGAAAAAATCCGGAATAACAATACCCGGGTCGAACGCACTCCCAAAAGCTTTCTGATACAACAACACACTTATTATTCCTGCTCAACGCTCCCTGCTCAGTTTATTTTTATCGGCTTCAGGCTAGTTCAAATTTTTCCAGTCGTCCAAGTGAATACCATAGAAATTTATTCCTGGTACTATGCTGCTTTGCAAACAACACCTTTGAGTCCCTCCCCTGTCCATCTCTGAAGAACTTCAGGCAGAAAGCAAACCCTATCCAGAAAACCATCGTACGTTTAAGGTGCCTGCAAACGCCTATATGGCAGCGCTCACCCAGTACATCAGCAGTCGGCTATCGGAGAAACTCAACCATTTTTCAAATCAAGACCAGTTTGAAGACAGTATTAAGCTGGCACAATTAATTGCTGACACAATAGAACCAGGCGCGGAAACATTAAGCTTGCCTCTGAGGAGGATACTTTTTTCCCGGGATGAAACCATCCAGCTACCCCTGTGTGAAGACTTCTCTTTAGCGTCTCCCTCCCTGATCACCAATGATAAAACGGCCAAAACCAACTTTTTCAAAAATCTGAAATTTGAACTGCAAACCACCGACAGCTTCCACTTTATGGTCAGTTTTATTCGAGCTTCAGGGCTACAGCTCCTACTTAATCCGCTGGAGTCCTTTCGTTTGCGTAACAAGCGTGGCCGTATTCTGACCTCGGTTTATATGAACATCACCCAACCGTCGGCACTGAGAAAACTGCTTGAGCAGGAACATATCGAGACAAAAGTGTACGTGACCACCAGAGAATCCTTCCACACCAAGGCTTATCTTTTTGAGCGAAAAAAGCACAGTAACAGCTGTGCATTAATCGGCTCATCAAACCTATCCCAGGCGGCCCTGATCAGTGGTGAAGAATGGAGTGTCAAAGTACCACGTTCCAATTCCTCAGAAATCTATGACCGGGCCATCAGTCGTTTTCAGACGTTATGGGAATCGGAGCAAGCCGTACCACTGACCGAATCATTCATTGAACAATATGAAGCGTATTTAGAAAACCGACAGGTTGATGAAGTCAAAATAAAAAAAACCTTTGATTTTCTGAACCAAAGTCATCAGCAAAAGAGCACTGAGGACGAACTGACCCTAGCGCCCAATAGCATGCAGCAGCAAGCACTGGATAACCTGACCACCACACGGCAAAAAGGCGAAACGCGCGCTGTCGCTATTGCCGCCACCGGAACAGGGAAAACCTTTCTTTCAGCCTTTGATGCCCACCAGTTCAAAGCCAAACGCGTGTTATTTTTAGCTCATCGGGATGAACTGTTAGAAGGCGCTATCGAAACATTCTCAGCAGTGTTTGAGTCCCGGGATCTGTGCGGAAAATTAACCGGTAAAAGCAAGGATACCAACAAACGTTTTCTGTTCAGTACCGTACAAACCCTATCCCGGGAAAACAACCTGCGGAATTTTGCCCCGGATACATTTGACTATATGGTGGTGGACGAGTTTCACCATGCCCAGGCCGATAGTTATCAACGAGTGATTAACCATTTCACCCCTGAGTTCCTGCTGGGTATGACGGCCACCCCGGAACGCATGGATGGACGAGACGTATTAAAACTCTGTCACTACAACATCGTCTGTGATATCCGTTTGAGAGAGGCTCTGGCACTGGGGTTATTGGCCCCCTTCCATTATTTCGGTGTCGCTGACGAAACCGTCGATTATGACCAGATTGAAAGGCAATCCGGCGGTCAATTTGTTGAAGCCAAACTGGTCAATCGTCTCAATACCATTGAACGCGTTGATTACATCATCGAACAAATGAACAAGTACGGCTTTCATGGGCAGCAGCGTTGCACTCTGGGTTTCTGTGTCAACCGTGACCATGCTGCTTTTATGAACCAGTCTTTCAATGACAAAGGGATTACCAGTACGGTATTAACCGGTCTTTCAGATCCCCGGGAACGCCAGGCCGAAATTAGAAACTTGCAAGATCCCGATCACCCGTTAGAAGCCATTTTTACCGTGGATATCTTCAATGAAGGTGTCGACATACCCCGGTTGAATTTATTGCTATTTCTGAGGCCAACGGAATCGTCAACGATCTTCATTCAACAGCTTGGCCGTGGATTGAGAAAATCAGAAGGCAAAGAGTACGTTACCGTGCTTGATTTCATTGGGAACCATCAAAACTCCTACATGGTGCCTTTGGCGCTGAGTGGTGAAAGTGGCCGCAGAGACTTTGATAAAGATACCCTCAAACGGGCGGTTAGCCATGAATTTGCTGACCTGCCTGCTGGCTGTTACGTAGAGTTGGATGAAATCACCAAAGACAAAATTCTGACAAAACTCGACAGCATCCGCCTGGACAAGACTGAATACCTGAAGCAACTGTATGCACAGTTCAAAAAAGATCTGGGCAGCTCGCCGGAAATACTGGACTTTTTTACTGCAGAAAACGCCCCAAATCCAAACTTCTTTTTCTCAAAATTTGGTTCCCTGTATAACACCAAAATCAAATGTTATGACCAGGAAGGAAACCCGGCAGAGCTACAGGAAAATCCGTACCTGCAACAGGTGGCAGAGAGGCTGGAGGCCATGTGCCCGATAAAATGGCCTTATGAATTCATCCTGTTGCTGATGGCAGTTGAGCAACAACGGACCATAATCAGTGTGCTGGATATTGAGCAGCAGTTAACCCGTTACTTTAATCAGACCATCGACAGCCACCAGCATAAGCCTTTGATTCTATCAGCCATGGCATCGTTGACTTTACCTCATCGTAATATGCCATGGGCTTTCGGCTCTGTGGAAAAGGAAGCGTTCCATGTAGACCAGAAATTCATCAAGCTGGTACAAACTAGCAAATTCGCGAAGAATCACATCAGTGATCGTGTCAGTTACGGACTGAAACTCTTCCGGCGACACTTCAAACCGGCAGCTTTCCTGGGTAACGGAGAGCGCTTTATTCTCTACCAAAATTACACCCGGAATGATATTCAGTTTCTGTCGGAAGATACCGCCATGCGTGGTTCATGGCGCGAAGGGGTAAAACGGGTTGACCATGACTACTTTCTTTTTATTAACCTGAACAAGGATAAGGCTGTCGATGCCCACCTCCACTACAAAGACTACTTTATGGACCCTCGCACCTTCCATTGGCAGAGTCAGAATCAGACTTCACACAGCTCCAGTGTTGGCCAGCATTTCGTGCACCACAAAAAGCAAAACTACCGCATTCATCTTTTTGTGCGAAAACAGGTGAAGCAATACAACATCACCCTGCCGTTTATGTATTTGGGATCGGTGGATTACGTTAGCAGCTCCGGAGACAAACCCATGAGCGTAGTCTGGAAACTGCACGACGCTGTACCTTTAGATATTTTTGAAGATCTGACCGAATAAAGACTGAATCTGTGCCTGGCTCTAAGAAAGTAGCCAGGCAATGGATTCAGGCTGATACGGTGATTTCAGTTTGTGCTGCCATTATATGCTGAACCGCTGGAATATCGGCCGGAGCCCAAACCAGGCTCTGCAAACTCGTTACCGGCAACCAGAGCAACGCAGCATGCTCAGCCGGGACGGGTTTATCCGCGACAATCCTGGCGTGGTAGGTACGCAGATTGATGATCACGTTGCCATAGTCGTAGCTGGTATCCTCCACTAAATCGAACACTTCTATATCACAGCCCAACTCTTCCTGAATTTCACGACGCAGTGTTTCTTTTGGCTGTTCACCTTCTTCAATCTTCCCGCCGGGAAACTCCCAGAGATTAGGCAAACTCATCGTATTTGAGCGCAGGGCACAGAGAATGTCATTGGCTTCGTTATGAATAATGGCTCCTGCCACTTTAATGGTTTTCTTCACTTTGGCATGCTCCTACCTAAAAGGGGCTGAATATTGAAAGTGATTGGGCATGGTGTAATCTGCATTTTTTTACAACACTCCAGATTTATTTGCCAAACTTCAGAACTCACGATGAAGTAAGGAAAGTGGCATTGCAAAAAGTACCGGTTGATTCTCTACACTATCATTCCGTACAGGGATTGTACGGAATCCACCGGGCAGGGTTAGCCAGTTGCCAGAGCGTTCACATCCCTTTGAAATGGATCCTGTACAATCTCGGTAATTGCTCCTGCATACTCTATCTCCTGCATCCATGCAGTCGCCTGTACAGGTTGACAGCGGAGTTGGTCGGTAAATGTTTATGCTACTTCCCTTACCGGTATATTCTCCTCTGCGACTTCCCTAAGACAAGAGCTAAAGTTGCTCAAAAAATACCTTCTGTCCGAATTTGAAAAAGAGGGGCTGCTTAGTTGGGGGATTGATCCTATAGCTTTTCTTACTATGAAAAAAGCGGGAGGTGGTGCCTTACAGGCATCACCTTATTGAAAATTGAAGTCATTTATTTCTTGGAGTCCTTGCCATACTCTCCTGATGATGCCGTGTGTCCGCGCCCACCAAACCCTTGAACCAGCTGCTCTTGATGATCTAAATGTACTCTTGATTTAAGCCGCCCAAGGCACCGCTGCGTACGCAATAATCTCGCACAGCATCTCCTCACGGGCCAAACCCGCAACAATCATGACTGCCCGATTTGGAAAAGGTGCTTCAAAGTATTCAGCGTATACCTTGTTGAATACCGGAAGTTGATCACGGTGAGTAACATAAATCAGAACCTGTGTCACATCCGCCATGGATAACTCAGCGGATTCGATTGTATGTTTGAAGTTATTCATGGTCTGCCGAGCCTGAGCTTCAATACCACCTTCAACAACATGACCTTCCGCGTTAATTGGAATTTGTGCTGTAGACAGTTGGCCGTTAGCAATCACAGCCCATTCTAGAGGAGCTTGTGAGGCAAACAGTTGAGTTTTTACAGATCTTTTCATGGTATTTACTTTATAGGTTTGAGTTTGAGTTTGGGTTTTCTGGTTTCTTGAAAGTCAGGTCTTTCTTGAAAAATATAATTTCTAGTGCAGGGGAGCAGATCGTATTGAGATTTGCTCCCGAAGATTGGTTTTAGAGTCCCTGTTCGTTAGCCATTTTTCTTGCGATTTGTGGTGCATTCCACAGGGATGGTAAGAGAACCAGTGAGACAGGAACAGCAGTCACAACGATAAACGACTGCAGAGCAGAGATACCGCCGGAGCCGATGGAGATTAGCAGAGCTGCGGTGATACCCATCATAATGCCCCAGAAAACGCGAACCGGCGTTTGTGGATGATCGGTTCCGGTCATCACCATGGAAACGGCGTAGGTCATGGAGTCCCCGGTGGTTGCCACAAAGATCGTTGTCAGAATCAAAAATAGCACTGAGATAACAAAACCCATGGGCAGCTGTTCGGTGATGGCGAGCAGTGCAGCTGGCATGTTGAAACCGGTGAACGCTTCAGAGATGACGCCCGGGTTGGCAATTTCGAAGGCTAGCCCACTACCACCAACAATGGTGAACCAGAAAGTGGTAATAATGGGTGCGATAATCGATATCATCAAAACCATTTCCCGAATAGTACGGCCACGGGAAATTCGTGCGACGAACATAGCCATCAGCGGGCCATAACCCAGGAACCAACCCCAGAAAAAGACTGTCCACCAGTCCAGCCAGCCTGGATTAGCACGGAACGTTGCCATGGGAATAAACTGATCCAGATAAATGCCAAATGATTGCAGATAACTATCAAAGATAAAGGCAGTTGGGCCAAATATCAGGATAAACAATATCAGGATAACAGCGAGGATGGTGTTAGCAGAGCTGAGCATTTGAATGCCACGGGTTAACCCACTGACAGCGGATATCGTATAAATGCCTACAAGAGCGACAAGGATGGTGACTTGAGTTGCGTAGGTATCAGGAATGCCAAACAGCTTTTCCAGGCCAAAGCTGACCTGTAAACCCAGAAAACCAATAGGGCCGACAGTCCCGGCCACTACCCCTAATACGCAGCTAGTGTCCACGATAATACCTAACCAGCCTTTCATGACTCTATCGCCAAAGACTGGGTATAAAAGAGTACGTGGCTTCAGGGGCAGCCCTTTCTCGTAGTGCAGGTACATCAGCACGATACCGGTCAGACTACCCAAAATCGCCCAGGCAAGGAATCCCCAGTGCATGAAACTTTGTGCAAGGGCATTGTAGGCGGCATCGATAGTACCGGTTTCACCCCCGAACAGGGGCGGTGGTGAAATGAAGTGGGCCATGGGTTCAGCAGCAGCCCAGAACACACCACCACCGGCCAGCAGTGTACACATGATGATTGAAACCCACTTGAATCGACTTATCTCGGGTGTTTTCAAACCACCAAGGACAACTTTACCGGTACGGCCAAAAGTCAGAGCGAGACCGATAAAGAACGTAAGCAATAATAAAATCTGCCAGTAGGCACCAAACAGTTTGGTGGAAGTAGCAAAAGCGGTGTTAACCCAAGATGATATGAGATTTATGTCGTACATTGCCAGAATGGCAAATAAGCCAACGCCACCACCACTCAATACAAATACCGGCATATCAACGCCGGATAACAAGCTGGTTCGTGACGTATTCACTTCATCCGAAGGTGGCATGACATGGGTTGTCTTTATCATAAATTAAGCTCCTGATAAATCTTTATAGTTATTGGAATCAGGGGGCCGCTATCAGTGTGCGACCTTTTGTTCAGAGTTTGCTGGCAAAGCGTCCTCCAGAAAGTTTAGCCAGTTTAATCCCATAATTCGGGCGACATCATCCGCAGTAAAACCCCGGGCAAGGAGCCCGGTGGTTATATTGGGAAAGTCACGGCTGTCTTTAAACCAGGGCAGTGACTGCGGCCAGCTGGCATTATTTTTGGAGCCTTCGCCATAATCCATTGCTTTTGACCAGCGTCCGTTGCGCATCCATTCCAGAATATCAACCGGTTGGTCCTGGCATAGATCAGTACCTATGCCGATCTGTGTAACCCCCATCAGTTCTGCTGTGCGTGCGACCATGTCGCAGAAGTCATCGAGCGTACAATCAGAGCCATTTTTCAGATGAAATGGATAAAGGCTGAAGCCCAGCAGCCCACCGGAATCACCCAGTTCTTTCAGGACGGTGTCAGACTTGTTGCGCTTGGCTGCATGAAAACTTGTGGGGTTGGCGTGAGATATAACAATGGGACGCTCTGATATTTCAATGGCCTCCAGAGTGCTGCGTTCACCGCTGTGGCTCATGTCTACCACCATGCCTACACGATTCATCTCGGCAATGGCCTGCCGCCCGAATCGGGTCACGCCACTGTCTTCTGCTTCATAGCAGCCACAGGCTAACAGGCTCTGGTTGTTATAAGTTAGTTGCATGATCATCAGGTTCAGTTCACGCATGATTTCAATCATGCCAATGTCGTCTTCTATGGAAGAGCAGTTTTGTGCGCCGAACATAACGCCTACCTTACCCAGCTCCTTGGCACGGCGAATATCCGACGTACCCTTCACGGGCATAATCAGATCCCCGTTGTTTTCGAAGTGACGATTCCATTGTGCTATTCGCAATAAGGTTTCACGAATCTGTTCATGGTAAACGATGGTGGCGTGCACCATCGTTACGCCACCTGCATGCAGCTGTTCAAAGATTTCCCGGTTCCAGTTAGAGTACTGGAGCCCATCAATGACAATCAGCTCGTTATGCAGTGTTTGACTCATAAACCTGCTCCCTGTTAAGCCCGGATGTAGGTGGTTTTCACAATGGTGTAGAACTCTTTGGCATAGGTTCCCTGTTCACGAGATCCGAAACTGGAATCCTTGCGGCCGCCAAACGGTACGTGATAGTCGGTACCGGCAGTTGGCAGGTTGACCATTACGCAACCGGTTTTGGCATTACGTTTGAAGTCAGAAGCATATTTCAGGGATGTGGTGCAGATGCCACCTGTCAGACCAAAATTGGTGTCGTTTAAAGTGGCCAGTGCTTCGGCATAATCTTTCACTTTGATAACACAGGCTATGGGGGCAAAAGCCTCTTCACGGTTGATGGTCATGTTGTTGGTTGTGTCGGTGAACAGTGCCGGTTGCATATAGTAGCCTTCGGTCTCTTCGGTCAGTACTTCACCGCCATAAATGAGAGTGCCGCCTTCTTTTTTGGCAAGCTCAAGATAGACAAGGTTCTGTTCCATCTGACGGGCATCGGCCACTGCGCCAATGTGAACGCCTTCTTTTAGAGGGTGACCGATCACCAGCTGCTTCATGCGATCAATAACGGCTTCGACAAAACGGTCGTGAATAGCTTCTGTTACTATCAGGCGGGAAGATGCTGTGCATTTTTGGCCTGTGCCTCCGAAGGCACCGCTAACTGCACACTCAACAGCGATGTCGAGATCAGCGTCGTCCAATACCACCAGAGCGTTTTTGCTACCCATTTCCAGCTGGCATTTCACCAGGTTTGCAGCCGTTGCAGCGGCCACCTTGCGGCCAGTTTCCAGAGAACCAGTAAACGTCAGGGCATTGATGTCGCGGGAGTTAATCAGGGTGTCGCCTACTTCAGCACCCGGCCCCATCACCAGATTGAAGGTGCCTGCAGGTAAATCCTGACGGGAGATTATTTCAGTCAAAGCCCAGGCAGAGGCGGGAACCTGATTGGCCGGTTTCCAGACCACGGCATTACCGAAAGCCAGGGCCGGAGCAATTTTCCAGGCTCCGGTTGCGGTTGGAAAATTCCAGGGGGTGATAATGCCAACAACACCCACCGGCTCACGACGTGTTTCAATCTCAACACCCGGACGAACAGAATCCGCAGTCTCACCCATCTGGCGTAAGACTTCAGCCGCATAATAACGAAAGAACTGGCCGGAACGGTAAGTTTCACCGACACCTTCTGCCAGGGTCTTACCTTCTTCCCGGGCCAGAATGGCACCCAGTTCATCTTTACGGGCAATCAGTTCATCACCAATCGCCATCAGCACTGAGTAGCGTTGTTCAAGACCGCTCTTTTCCCACTCAAGCTGCCCGGCCTTGGCGGCAGTAATCGCTGCATGGGTTTGTTCCTGATCGGCCTGGGCGTAATGGCCTACAACGTCAGTGATGTCAGCGGGACTGATATTTGCAATAGGTTTTTTATTTCCCGCTACCCACTGGCCCGAAATATAATTTTTGAAAACTGAGTCGGACATAGTCACCTCCACAAAATTGCTGCTTGTATCATAAAAGCGATCAACTAATAATAAAAATTAATAAATTATATTATCTGATAAGAGTTACTTATTATGCCTCTGAACTTCAAAATCACACAGTTACGTCATTTTATCTGGGTTGCAGAACTGAAAGGGTTTCATGCCGCAGCAAAAAAAGCTCACCGATCACAACCGGCCATCTCCTTATCGGTTCAGGATTTGGAAAATAAACTGGGTGAATCATTGTTTGAAAAACGTAATGCTCGTACAGCAAAAACAGAGCTGACGCCGTTCGGTTGTGAATTTATACCTAAAGCGAAGGATCTGGTTGCTCATCATGACCGGCTGGCACAAGATATGGCGTTATTAGCCAGACATAAAACCGGCCATTTGCGTCTTGCCTGCGTACCATCAATTGCCAGTCAGGTACTACCTGAAATTCTGGTACGATTTGTGGCTGAGGCACCTGACTTGCATATCAGTTTTTATGATGATAATTCCAATGCCGTATTAAAAATGGTGGAAAAACAGCAAGTCGATTTTGGTATCTGTAATCAATTTCCTCCTAATGAACATGCAGACAAGCAGTTCACTCCTATCTGGAAAGACCATATTGGTGTTGTCTGCCCGAAGGACCACGCAATCGCTAAAAAGGATAATTTGCACTGGCAGGAATTGTGTGAGCATCGTCTGATTAATAATGGAACATCACAGTTATTGCAAAATACCGAAGCAGCATCCTTGTTGCAGGATTCACAGTTCTACATATCTAATATGATTTCGCTGGTCGCTATGCTGGAGGCTGGCATGGGTATTACCACTTTGCCACGCTATGCGTTTCCTGATGGTAATAAAAAACTGTGTTTTGTGCCTTTAACCTCACCGGATATTTTGCGGTGCACTGGTATTGTACAGCTCAGTCATAAGTCCCTGAGTCCTCCCGCTCAGGCCCTGATCAATGTCATTCTGGACGTTGTTGGTAGCTGACGTTAGTTGCCTGATAGATAATCGAGCCTATTAAGCTGCATGTTTCTGACGGATATGGCGAAAAAGCAATACTGCATCAAGCTTCGATAAGTTTATCTTATCAAGATATATAACCTTTTGATTTGAGTATCCCTGCCGCTTTCGACGATGATAGCTCCGTAAGATGGCTCGATAATTATCAGTAAAAATGACTTCTCTATTACGTCCTTGTGTCCGCTATAGCATAAGGATGCACAGATACAGGACTAAAAATTCATCGCACATCCACGTCTATAAGGATTGATACCGGATTTCAGCATTATATTCGCCGATAATTGAGGATAATAACAATGATTACATCTGCATATATTCATGCTTCTTTGCGAGGCGATAATACTCTGCCATTACGTCCAGTTAGCCAGGTCATGGATCTGGAACGTCTTGGAGCCATGCACCAAAGTCGTTTGAGTTTTATGCGGTCACTGATTCGTAAAATTATGCGGGAACGCTGGCAGATTGCTCTTTCCCGCTTTGAACTGGATCAGGATGGATATGGTACTGTCATTTATCAGGTGAAAGCACCCCATGGGCTGTTCAGCTTCGTTTTATTCTCGACCCACCTAAGCCCGGAAGCGCGTAACGATCGTGTCATTGCCGAACAGTGGGATTTGACCATGGCACTGGTGGCTGGTGAGATCGATGATCACTATCTGGAAACACTGCGGCAAAATGTTCCGAGGCAGGAAGCAGGTCGTGTGGATGCCCGTGTTTTTGTTTTATCTCGTGCCAACCGGAGCGTCCGCAACTTCGATTACGTTGTTAATACGCTGGCAGCAGGACAGCAACCTGATGTGCAGAAAATTGCTGACGTTGGTTACCTCTACAGAACAACGGCCGTTTATGGCAGTGGCAAACTGGGGATGGCGGATTGGGAAAAAGTACAATCCCGCTGGCCGGATTTTGCCCGCCCATTCTCCGCCGAGATGTTTGTTTGCTTTATGTTGCGAGACTTTAGCCTGTTCCAGGCAGAACATATCGCGCGCCACCGGTCTCCCGAAACGTTTACCACCATGGACTCCGATATTAAACGATATGTTGGTATTGGTAACTCCACTGGATTGGGCATGGCACCCTTCTTGATCCACCATCCGCTGCTGATCAATCAGTGGATAGAAATGCGTGAACTGGCACTAGCACGGGTCAGAGTACTGGGAAATATTGATGCTCAAGTGCAGCGAAAGTTCAGGGAACTGCTTGATCGCTGCATGCTTCATACCCGGCAGATCGTTACTGAAGATGTATGGCAAGGGGCTAATAATAAGCAGGTGATAAAAGATCTGAAGGGATTGTATCAACAGGTGGGTGATCCTGTTGATAACTGGGATGCCCTGATTCACTGGAGTGAACAGCACTGTTCATTACAGGGACAGGAGTTGCTGGTGTCTGTTTTGTTGGAGTTATATCCGGAACTGGTGGACGAACTTGAAGATTATTGCTCAGCGGAAGAATTTTTGGACCTTGACCCATTAATGCCGGTACAGACTCTGAAAGCTGTTATTGAAGAGCGTTACGATTGGGCCTTGAAGTTTGATTTTCGTGCGGAAGGTGCCCGGGATATTTTCTGGTATCGCTCGGAAGAAAAAATGGAGCCTCGCCTGGGTAACGCTTTGGAAGAAAAGGGCAAAGAAAAACAAATGGCTTTGGGGGTGGGTTATGCGGTGCGTAAATGTTATGACCAGCTGATCGGCTATATTGCCGAATTTCCTGATCATAATACTGCGCGGTTGATGGTGGCGCAGCCGAAGCTGCGAGGTATTGTACGTCGGATTCAAAGCATGAACCGCTGTCTTTACGGCGATATTCAGGCCAACCTGTTGCATCGGGATATTTTGCCCATGCACCTTCTACGTGCCAAGCTGGCTTTCTTTGGAGTCAGTAAATTTGATCCGCGCTCTCGCTTGTGGGTGCGTAATACCATGTACCAGGGAGCACCATTGCTGGAGGATATTGGCAAAGCGTTTAACGACAACTGGTTTATGCCACTGACTCCGCAACAAGCTACGGGAGTTATAAAAGTTACAGAAGCGACAGAAGAAGGCGCTGCGCTATGAATATTTCAATGAATGAACTGAAAACCGGACTGTATCGCTGCTTTGAAGCCAGTGGCTATTTTGTGGGTAACTATGAAGACGCTGCCAACATGATTTTGTGGCTGGAAAAGCATGGATTGTCCGGGCTGCGCGAGCTTAAACAGGCGCTGGGTTATATTAGATCCGACCGCGATAAAGCAATGAGCGTCGTAGTGTATGAGGACAGCACTTCGGCGATCATCGACAGTAATGGCCGTAGTGCACTGAACTGTATTGCCGCTTCGGTGGACCTGGCACACGGAAAAGCACTGGAAGCAGGTATTTCAACAATCACAGTACATAATTGTCACAACCGTATGTTTATCCTTAAAGCCCTGACTGATTGTGGTCGCCGAGGTATCAGTGTTGCGGCTTATTGGCAGAATGGCAGCACAACAGTGACAGAACATACTGCCGCCATTAAAGCAGGTGCACGCTATCCGAGTTATAGCGAATCCACAACAGATATGTCATCGAACGATGCGGGTGACAAACAAAGCATCACGATTATCTGTAGTTCCAGGGTCGACTTCACAACCTCTTTGCAATATTCATCTGGCAATCATAATAGCCGTTATATTAGTGCAGAACAGGTTGCTGTAAATAAAGAATACACGGTTGATCATGGTATCGAAATAGACAGTGAGCTCTGGGCCGAAATCAAGCGTATCGGTGCGGACGTATTGGTAGAAAGTAGCGCTCGTTCGCGCCAAGGCGCAGGAGATTAGCGGGATTAGTTTTGTTTGTTGGGATATTTTGGGTATCCGTATTTGATGATTGGTAAGGGACCTATTTGATCCCTTATTTTTATATCAGCTGGTGTTGATCCGAATAGTCTACGAATGTATATGCTTGTGGTTGATTATCTCGTACAAATTCAAAGATTATTTATTCTTGGCGGAACCACCTTTTGCTTTACCATATTAAATTTTCTAGAATTTTTTCAAGTTTGGTTTGGTCTAAAGCAAAAAGCCTGATGCCTTCGGCAAGTTTTTCCGTAGCCATGGCATCATCATTATGATGCCCAGCGGAAGTAGGCTTCTGAAATTACCTCGGGCTTTTTATCAGTTGTACTGGTGAATTACGTAGTTTATGAGCAAGAGGCTGATGGCTTTGGCTTAACTCATCCAATAAAGGAGAGGCTAACGTCAGGCAGTCACAGCCAGCCAGTTGTCGTATTTCATCTATATTCCTGAAGCTGGCTCCCATCACTGCTGCTTTGTAGCCGTATTGCTTGTAATAATTGTAAATGCAAGTATAAATGCAGTCGGTACACCAGTCGCCGCTGATAGTTCTTGGGCTCTTTCGTCTGGAGAACGCTCCGTTTTTCCAACCTGTACCATATCCAATATTTTCGGTATTGATGGATTTATCATCACATACACAAATCCTTTGCCCATACTCCAAACCCGAATACCCAAAGATCTAAATATAGTAATTTTTAGCAGTATTCATGACTATTTTGATCAGTTATTCTGATGATATGATAAAAACAACGACTGATCTGGAGTGGTGCAGGTTATGGATAGACTAAGAAAATGGGAAATGTCAGTTTCCGTAGATCAAGACTTACCTATCATACTCGGTGAGTATCAAGTCAACAGCTTCAAGACGAAATGCAACCATTGTGGCCAGGATATAAAACACGGATTACTAAGAGGTGTCCTGACCAAATCAGATTCTGAACTTCATCTTGACGGTGATGGTGCATGCTTCAGATGTAAAGTTCTAACACATTACGACCTAACTCTGTCTTTGGATAATGAGTCAGGCAGCATTGTTAAAGAATGCTTTATCGAGGGTAAGCCTCACCAGGATAAGTTAGCTCCATGAATCTTCGTCAGGCCAAGAAAAACTGGGGTCAAGTCTTGATTCTTGAATTCTCTCCTGAGCCCAGTTTTCTGATATTTTAAACGACTAATGACTTTCAAAAGGAAAGACCTGACCCCAGCTTTCCCTATTGAGCTGATAAAGCATGAATCCGTGGATCTGGTGTTAACGGATATATTGATGCCGGAAATGGAAGGTAATGCCCTGGCCGCAAAATTGAGTACTCTCTGCCCGGGGTTACCCATTATCGGAATGACGGGCGGTGGCCGCACGGGTGATCCGGAGCGAGTGAAAACAGTTTGCCTGCCCAAAATGTTCTGTACCATCCTGAGCAAGCCTTTTTTGGAAGAAGAACTTTACAGTGCGATTAATCGGCATATAAAGATAGGCTGATTACTTCAGAGGCACACATTCACGTGCCTTTATAACTCGCTTTAAAAGCGCTTCTCAGGAATTACCCCAGAATAAAATCGACATTTTATTTTTCCTCAGCCCTGAATCCGGGACTGCCGTAACCGATACCGCAAAAATCTGAGCTAATTTCTGAAAATAAAACAATCATACGAATAGTATTTCGTCGAAAGCAGTATAACTGCTCATAGCTCGAAACTTCAGTGGTTTTGATCGTACTAAATTTGATGTCTGGAGTTTTTCTTTTTTTCTTAAATTACTTTTATAAATATCCGTGTATGGAAAGCTCCAAACTCGAGCTGTATAACAAGTCATACGACGTATTATACAGCAATCACAAGTTTGACCCACCACCTACCTTCTACAGTGTAGTTCTATCAAGGAAGACTTTTAGTCTACACTCGTGTGGGCGATTGAAATCTCAGATGTTCTTTCATCATAAAGCTACGAATTCAAGATGAAAGCAAACCAAAGTCACTACCACTTAATTGACGCTAAAAAACCGAAGAGAATTCAAATAATGTATGATCTCAGTACCTCCTTAAATACGGATTCACGTGGGTTATCTGGCAGGCCTGACCAACCCCAACAACCCCAAGTTAAAAGCACTTCTCAGGGGCGCAATGTTTACGCTGTAAATAATCAAGAGGTGATATCTACTGTCCACCCCGGAGTTAAAGCGGAAAGATCGGAAACCAGCTCTGAGCAGGGAACTTATGCCTCAGCATCCACAGGTCGCTGGAGACTGATATCAGACATGGTCATTAACAAAGTCGCCTCCCCGCTTGCTGCCACAGCAAAACGCTATTTATCAAATGTCAGCAGAAACATTGCTGGAATTGCGAACCAGGTAATACAGTGTCCCGAGACACTCTGTTGTAAATTAGTGATAATTGGTGGATGCCTGATGGCTTATGGAACCAAGCTGGCTAACAGCGAAGATGCATGCCTTCCAATTGCTCTGACTGACATGACCTATCAATATCTGTCGCGTCAGTATCAAGGCGACAAAATAAGTATACTCAGAGCGACTTCTGCTAACATTGGTGAGACTGCTAATCATATCTTTTGCGATAATTATCGTAATATAGATACGGTCATAACAATAAACGAACGTGACTATAAAATCAGTGTTTACGTACCTAAGGTTGATTTAGATAATGCGAGCACTTTTTCATTTGATGCATCCGATGATGTACCAGAAGAAATTATAAAAGCAATTACAAAACAGTATGGACGTATGATACATGACTGGGCAAACAATAATAATCCTTACTCTCCATATTTCTCGGACGGTATTAAGTTATTCGACTGCCCAGGCGGTGATGATTGCGATAGAGACGACATCCCATTACAAATGGCTTTTACGGCAACCAGAAAAAGGCAAAAAAACACAATACCTGTAATAACCACATCGCCAGTTTGTACATCTTCAGAAACGGCTCAAATTAAAATAGACGGCCAACCATGTGGCAGAATCTGGTTTCCAAAATTATTCTATTCTCATGAAACCCCCTATACAAAACCAAGATATAGAGCGGCACTTAAAAACGCCGAGAATGGAATTAAAAACAATCTAATTAGTGATAATCGAAATAGTATTAACGACAAATGCACTCCGTACCTGTCAGAAAAAGCAACAACACCGGCACAATCTGAGGGTGCCACGACTATACCCATGCTGAGTAGTAGTGATCCAGACATAACCACTATGAATAATACTCAGCCAGCCATGACCTTGATGAATGTTACTGGATCAGACATGTCTGTGGATGAGTTCAGTGTAGAATTTGGGACAGATCAACCGGTACTATCTTCTGAGTCAGAGGCGTCAACACAACAGGATATATCTGCCCAGGTAGCCAGGACCACGATGAGTGGTATTGAACCAGACATAGCGACGATGAATAGCGCTTCGATGAATAGCGCTTCGACGAATAATACTCAGACAGCCATGACCTCGATGAATGTTGCTGGATCAGACATGTCTGTGGATGAGTTCAGTGTAGAATTTGGGACAGATCAACCGGTACTATCTTCTGAGTCAGAGGCGTCAATACAACAGGATATATCTGCCTATTACCCTTCAAAGAATGCTGATAGCAGCCCCATTGCCGGCATGAGTAATACATTAGGTCTTGCACTAGGGGTTGTCGGTGGGGTGTTTATAACGTTAGGCACTTTAGGGATCGGTGCGTGTTATGCGAAGAGACACTATAACCAGAACCGTGGTGAAGGCAAGCTTGAAGCTGAAACCGGTTCCCATGCCATGGCAGAACTTAGTCCTCTGAATCCAACACGAGAAGAGGTTCTGGAATAAGTCAAAGTAAGTGTTCAACCCCCCCCCTTATACCCAAGCGAATTCAAGATGCAGGGTTTGACATCTGAAAATGAAAACTGTCGTCAATCCTGCTGATCAACGAAGCACCCATTTCGGGTAAAGTTTCATCGAGGAAATGATTTATTTTTTGTCGAAATTCCTTCGCTGTTGCGAAGCATTCATAATAAACAGAACAGTACATCCATAAAAACTCCCCTATTTATCGTATTGATAAATTTAATCGCCGTAAAAGGTTGACTCACCAACAGTTTCCTGTAGTTCGCCACCCCTCTGACTCAGATCCGTAATGCATACGGCTTTACGACAAATCAAACTCACCGTCGCATATTGGGATATGCGTCAGGTACCCATAAATCTAAAACACAGTGCAGGCAGATATTCACCAGTAATGGCAAGAATAACTACCTCCCATGGTATTCCTGCCACGATTTTAGAGTATTGGTTGTGATACCGACCCTGTTTTGCTTTGGTGTGGAGAGTTAGAAATGTGTAAGTTATTCCGGAACAACTCCTTAAACATTGAACAGGAAGTGCATTACATCCCCATCATGAACAATGTAAGCCTTACCTTCTACCCGCAGACGTCCTGCTTCCTTCGCGCCCTGCTCACCATTGTATTTGATAAAATCATCATAGCTGGTGACTTCAGCACGAATAAAACCACGCTCAAAATCAGTATGGATAACGCCCGCAGCCTGTGGTGCAGTCGCTCCCACTTTAACTGTCCAGGCTCTGACCTCTTTTACACCCGCAGTAAAATAGGTCTGTAGGCTGAGCAGCTCATAACCCGCACGGATGACACGATCCAGACCTGGCTCTTCCATGCCCAGATCGGCCAGAAACTCTATCCGCTCGTCATCTTCCAACTCAGCGATTTCAGATTCCAGCTTGTTGCAGATCGGCACAACAACGGCACCTTCCTGCTCGGCAATTTCCCGGACAGTATCCAGGTATTCGTTATCCTCAAAACCCTCTTCATCCACATTGGCAATATACATCGTGGGCTTGATGGTCAGCAGGTGAAATACCGGGACCAGTTTTCGCTCATCGTCACTCATGTCCAGGGAGCGAACCGCGTTCCCTGCTTCGAGATGAGGAATAATGCGCTCCAGCATGGCTTTCTGGACCACCGCATCCTTGTCTCCACCTTTGGCAGAACGGACCACACGCTGCAGCTGTTTTTCGCAGCTTTCCAGATCAGCCAGCACCAGTTCCATATTGATAATTTCAATATCAGATCGGGGGTCAATCTTGTTTGCCACGTGAATGACATTGTCATTCACAAAGCAGCGAACAACATGAGCAATGGCATCCGTTTCACGGATATTAGCCAGAAACTTGTTACCAAGCCCTTCGCCCTTGGAAGCACCCTCTACAAGACCCGCGATATCCACAAACTCCATCGTGGTAGGCAATACTCGCTGAGGCTTAACAATGGCAGCCAGTTTATCCAGACGCGGATCTGGCATGGCCACAATACCGGCGTTAGGCTCAATGGTGCAGAAAGGGAAATTTTCCGCACCAATTCCCGCCTTGGTTAAGGCATTAAATAACGTTGACTTACCAACGTTTGGCAGTCCAACGATGCCACATTTGAAACCCATAGCGCTTCTGCTCGCTCCTGAAGATATTTGTTTACTGTGAAAATGCTGCTTGCAACCTCTCTTTCAACCTCAAGAAGCCTGAGAGGTTCAAAATCAGGCAGCATTTCCAGCCCAAGGCTGTTTGGGGCGAATTATAAAGACTGGAGGAAAAAATTTCAGATAATTTTATGGACAAATTTATAAGTAGAACGCTTGAATCTCATCCTTCAAGCGCTCACACACATTCATATTTTCAGTAAAAACTGAAGGGTGGATTGGATTAACCGAATTTTGGCAAAGCACCCAACAGGTCCAGCCCGGCAAGTACCATGGCAACAATACCGAACATAAAGATCAATGCCATTCTCAGCTTACCACCCGGGACCTGATAACCACCTTCTCCCCTTTGACGCCCAACCCAGGCCATCACAACCGGAGAGAGAATACAGAAAACCACCAGCACCAGTCCGGCAAACCCGATGGCAGTAATAAAGCCATCAGGCAGGAATACGCCCAACAAGGTGGGTGGAATAAAGGTAATAGCTGCCGTTTTTAAACGTCCGCCAAAACTGCCATCAAAACCAAACAGGTCAGCAATATAGTCAAACAGACAGAGCGCTACACCAAGGAATGAGCTGGCCACCGCCATATTGGCAAACCACTGCAGTACAGAGGCAACATTTGCATTCAGACCAGAGCCAGAGAGTGCTCCCAACATATCGCCAATATTACCACCCGCAGCGATAATGGCTGGAAATGCGTCCCTCGGCAGATTGCCAAAGAAGCTGAACTGCCATAGCGCATAAAATGCCAAAGCCAGCAACGAACCCACACGCAGTGCAAACCTTACTTTCCGGCCATCTTTATTAAGATAACGGGTAATACTGGGCACAGCGGTTTGCATACCGAAGCTAACGGTCAGAAAGCCCAGCGCACCGAAAGAGAAAGGAAATGCCTCAGAAAATGATAAGCCTGGCATCAGGTAATCTGGAGACGCATTACCCAACAGAGCACTGACACTCCACAGGAACGTAATGACCATACCGCCAATAAGGAGGGTGCTGACTTTATCCACCGCCCGGGTGCCGGTCATCACAATGGCTGAAAGCACCAGCGCAAAAATAAAGCTGGCCATGGGAGGGGACAACGAAACGCCATCCACCGCCTCCAGCGAGTAAGTAATAATTGAACTGCCACCGGATATGTAGGCATAAGTCAGGATATAGCAGAGAAAGGCCACTGAGGCACCATTGACAACACGACCAACAGAACCAATGGTTCCCTCTGCAATAGAGTCAAAGCTGACGCCCAGCGGCAAGCGCAGGTTGGCTTCCAGCAGATAAATCGCAGCGCTGTACATGCAATACCAGGTAAAAACCATCAGCAGCATAGAGTAGCCAAACCAGAGACCACTGGTGGCTACTGGCAGTGAAAACATACCAGCACCAATGGCGGTGCTGGCAACAATCACTGTTCCCCCAAGAACTGAACCCTGCTTCCCGGCAGAATCCGCAGAACTTTCCGTTATAACTGCTTCTGACATTATTATTCCTACTACTTTATGAAACTCTTTTTAAAACAAAACACCGGCTATTTAGATTTTTTCAATCATTGCCATTTCAGTACCCGGTAACGTTTTCAGATAATTTGAACAGCGGGTAACCTTGGTGATACTGACCCCAAGCCGCCTGGCAATCTCTCGCTGAGACTCCTCTCCCGAAAGCAGGGCCCGCATTATGGCCAACCTTGAGCCAATAGCTTCTCGCTCTTCCTGAGTCAGTAACACCCTCATTACATCATGAAGTGCTTCCACATCCTGCTGGCCATGCAGCAGCTTGATCACCTGAAACCATAGTTCAGTCTTCATACCTTGCTCAATTTATCCAAGCGGCCTGTACTGGCGTAACAGTACGACAGTACAACTATTAACGATATTACGGAAAACACTAACAGCAATCATTGAAATAACCAGAACCCATATTTATTCATCAAGAGAATTTTCCACAAAAAAAATTGTCAAAACGTTCAACATGCAGCACTCAAATACTGCATGACGATGGTTCGTCACCCTCAGGCCATGAAAGAAAAGCACTTTTAAAAACTTTGTGCCTTTGTGTCTTTGTGGTTCAACGCTTTTCTTTCACGGCAAAATTAAAAACGATTTAATCCCCGGTTAACACCGTATCGAATCTTTTTGAACCCTCAAGACACAACGTCTTAACAACCAAGGTCGGAAAGTCTGTGAATCAATTAATGAAGCTCGTATTTTTAAAGATGACTCTCGTATTGGCAGCTTTTCCCTGGCTGGCCTCCGGTGAAGAAAATTCACCGCCAACAGAACAGCCTATAGAGACAGCCGAGCCAGATTTCTCATATTTCGAAGCTACCGGGTACCGTCTTGAAAAACACTCAGACGCCCCACCAGTCGTGGCCATCCATTTTGACCACTGCGCAGGATCTCCCTTAGCCAGAGAAAAGAGAATAACCAAAGGCATTCTCATCGGCAGAGAACATATCCTTGCTCCGGCAGATGATTTTATTGATCCCTGCTCACCACCAATCTCTCTACAAGAAGCACTACCGGAAGCCGCTATACAAACATCAAACAATTACTACTGCCATGATCAACGTATTAAAAAAATATCGCACCTGTCTCTGATACCTGAGCCCAAGCCAGAAACAGAACCCGATGAAGCCAAACAACGAGCCAGACCGGCTATTCCAAACATCATCAGGGTATTGAATGAATTAAATTTTGATGGAACCCACACAATAGATGCTCTTTTATGTCACCACTCAGAAAATGGAATTATCAGCCCCCGGCCAGTCCTTGCTGTCCTTTCACTGAGCAAGCGGGGAATTGGCTCATTGCCTGCAGATATAACAGGCGCTGAAATCGCGCAAAGGCAAGATGATTCAAATGACGATTATTCAGTTGACTCTACCTCTCTACTGCTCAGAAACCAGCTTCATTTTCATAACAATGCCACTGGAGCAAAACCCGACCAGGACAGCATGTATCAGCTTATTGAAGCAACCAGACAGCTACAACTTACCGGGGAAGACAGCGGTCATCAGAAGTTTGACGTCCAGCCTGACGCATTCATTAGCCGTCAGGGTGACAGGCATATTCTTCACGCACTGGTCAGTGACTGGGAGCTCATTGATCAATTCCCATCATTAACCAACCTTCCTGATTACGCCCAGAGGCACCCGTACAGCAATATGGTCTGGAAAGCATCAAGCCCATTTACCGGCACAATCAGTCACTCTTTGGGCATGAAAAGCATTCCCGGTTTGATTGGTGCCGCTGGTGGAGTTCTGGCTACCGTAGAAATTGCAGGATCAGCCACATTGATTTATCTGATAGCCAGTACACTGTCATCCTCAATCCCCATATATGCAATCATACAAGTTGGACTAGGGCTTATTGCTACAAACGGCCTATACCGCTGGTCAACTTCTGAATATTAGACTTGCATACCCGCCCTCTCCCGGGGTGGGCATCCCGCAATAAACAAGTTAATTGCAAATAGGCAGCACGATAAAAACAACAGGATTTGATAAACATGGAACAAGGCATGCGGGTATTGAGTTTGCAGACCTGATAACGCCCTGCTTCGGAGGGGAAACAACTTAAAAAAGAGGAATACTGGCCTGTACCCGAACTAAATACATCTATTAAGTAATCAGAGTTATTAAAACGATAGTTTCATTCTTCAGGCAGAAAAAGTATGCAGTTCCTGCACAGCTTTGGATCGCTTACCATTCAAAGCTTCAGGTGTGACGCGGATAGCCTCATCAATAACGGCATCTATTTTTTGCCGTTCAGCAACAGAGGGCTTGGTCAACACATAGTTAACCACATCTTTACTATTTCCAGGGTGACCAATCCCAAGGCGGAGACGCAGGAATTCACGGCTGTTTCCAAGAGATGAAATGATATCTCTCAGGCCGTTATGACCACCATGACCACCACCCTGCTTCAACCGGCCAGCACCAGCAGGCAGATCCAGTTCATCATGGACAACAAGAATGGATTCAGGAGGGATTTTGAAGAAAGTTGCCATAGCCCCAACAGCCTGACCACTTAGATTCATAAAAGTTGTGGGGTTGAGCAGGCGAACTTCCTGTCCGCCTGTTTGTATCCGAGCCGCCATTCCGAAAAACTTTTTTTCCGGCTGCAAGATTGCACCATGGCTTCTTGCCAGCTGCTCAACATACCAGAAGCCGGCATTATGACGGGTATCTTCATATTGTGCTCCAGGATTTCCCAGCCCCACAATCAGTCGAATCGACTGCTCCGAAGATTTTGCCATAATGCCATCGCCTCCTTATGCTTACTCTTCGCCAGTTTCTTCAGCAGACGCTTCGGACTCTTCGTCAGAAGCACCACGAAGAGCCTGAACGCTGGCAATATCCAGATCCTGACCGTGAGCAAGAACTTCAACGCCCGCAGGAATAGTCAGATCGCTCAAATGAACGTGACCACCTACTTCAACAGCAGCCATGTCAACTTCGATGAACTCTGGCAGGTCACCTGGCAGACACTTGATTTCGATTTCTACACGATTATGTACGATAGCACCACCCGCCTTCACACCAACACACTCTTCTTCATTGATGAAGTGCAGAGGAGCATGAGTAGTGATCTCATGGTCTGCATCAACACGCAGGAAGTCCATATGCATAGCGAACTCTTTAGCCGGGTGACGCTGCAGATCTTTCAGGATAGCCTGCTGCTTGGCGCCATCAACCGTCAGGGTCAGAATCTGAGAGTAGAAAGCTTCAACTTCCAGAGCCTTACGGATAGCTTTGCCTTCCAGAGTAATCTGAACAGGCTCTGCTTCACCGCCGTAGATGATAGCTGGCACCAGATCAGCACGACGGAGGCGGCGGCTCGCACCCTTCCCAATATCCTTACGTGCTGTGGCGTTTAATACGATTGCTTCAGACATGCTTATCTCCAATAACTCCATCGCCGCCTTGCGACCGGGCGCGACAGATCTCTTCAAAAATAGTTTTCAGAAGAATTTTAAATAGAACCCCACAAAGGGATTCAAAGGTGCGACATCATACCGGCATGACGTAAAAATGCAAAATAAGTTTCCCGAAGCTTGCTGAGTACTTGTAACTCTTGATTAAAACCGCAACGAGCGCAACATTCGTTGTTATGATCCAGGGCTCAAGCTGCCTTTATGCAAGTCCTAAACACAATCATTACTTTGAAAACAGAGAAATGATTGTATTATTGCGACCAAAAGACCCGCGCAGGGCAAGTGTAGCAAGGCTTGTTGCATTCGTTGTATTTTTTTTCAACTGTCTCACTTCTAACGCAAAACACTCGCACGAAAATCTCAACAACCGGTATTTACAATCATTATTTTTACCGGTGGATGGCTTTCAGCACTGCTTTCCACCGTTCTCCGTTGAAGTTTTTCTCATTACTGCTGCGCAATCTGATCGGTATAATACTCAAAATTCAATAATATCATCACACAGCAGATCTTCTTCATAATGCAATGAACTCTTCGTTGAAGCAGGTGACTGTGTACTCTCTCCGGAACAGAACAGACCATCAATCATCTTATCCATATTCACAGGATTACTACCGCCGGGTTCCTGATGCGAACCGGAAGAAATTGCAATCTCTTTTTGAGCTGCTTCTGAACCCGTTGTCAATAAATATTCCTCCATGTTCGCCTCCTCCATTTTTTTCAGCTTCTTATCGAACAGGGCAATCACACTATTAAAATCATTTTCTCCACTGTCAAGTGAGCGATTCAAGCACCTTGATGAACCCTGACTCCCACCGGAACCTATGATATTTGATTCATGAGAGGCTAATGCCTCCTTCCATTCGGGTGTCCAACCGACGTTTAAACCCATGACACTTGCTCCTGCCCCTTCAGGCACAACCTCAATGTCTCGACGCCGAAACGAACACAAGGATAAGCACAAAGACCAATAGGAGGGCTCTGCTTCATCGCTCCTTCCCGTTATCCCGAGCAACTTACCTGACTTTTCTTCCCTGACTTTTCTACCTCTGTTATTTTTACCAAATACCCTATCACTCTCAGATTTTCCAGTAATCGATAGATACTGAGCACCTTTATGACCTGCTACTCTTGGCTCCATACTTTCACCATCTGTGAAATCACTAGTCACCGATAAAAAAATCAGCATCCGATTGGCACGACCTAAACATAGCCTCACGTTAATGGTCTTACCAAAGTGACTCCGCGGCAATTTTCTTTCACGGCAAAAAAAACTATATTCTGGAAGATGAAAAATCCATGCAAAGGACAATGATGGACCCTGGTATGTAATTCAGTAATCCCCCAAAACCACACTTTCCACAGTGCCTCTTCCAATAACTCAGAAATGCAAAAAGCGGATGGAGATTTTATCTCCATCCGCTTTTTTGTCACCCTTCAAAATTACTGAAACATCGCACTGATCGATTCAGCATTGCTGATACGGCGAACAGACTCCGCCAGCAGCGGCGACATATCCAGCTGACGTATCTTTTCAAGTGCCTGCGCAGCAGGGCTCAGAGGAATTGTATTGGTAACCACCAGCTCATCCAACTCGGAATTGGCAACATTCTCCAGTGCACGACCGGAAAGAATCGGATGTGTGCAGTAAGCGTAAACAGCCTTTGCCCCCTTATTTTTCAGAGCTAATGCTGCCTGACAGAGTGTGCCGGCAGTATCCACCATGTCATCAACAAGGATACAGGTCCGCCCGGAAACATCACCGATGATGTTCATGACCTCGCTCTTATTGGCTTCAGGACGACGTTTGTCAATGATAGCCAGGTCAGTGTTCAGGCGTTTGGCAACCGCACGAGCCCTGACTACACCACCATGGTCAGGTGAAACCACCATCACATCACTGAAATTTTGACGTTCAATATCATCCAGCAGAATAGGAGAGCCATAAACGTTATCCACAGGAATATCGAAGAAACCCTGAATCTGGTCGGCGTGCAGATCAACAGTGAGCACCCGGTCAATGCCGACACCGGCAATCATATCAGCCACCACCTTGGCACTAATGGCAACACGGCTGGAGCGTGGTCGACGATCCTGACGGGCATAACCAAAGTAAGGCAGCACCGCAGTAACACGTACTGCAGAAGAACGACGCATGGCATCCGCCATCACCAGCAATTCCATCAGGTTGTCATTGGTCGGTGCACAGGTTGACTGGATGATAAACACATCCCGACCACGGACATTCTCCTGAATTTCAACAGCACATTCGCCATCACTGAAGCGGCCAATGTAAGCCTTACCAAGAGGGATATGCAGGTGATTGACAACTTTATGAACCAAATCCGGATTTGAGTTGCCGGCAAACACCATCATTTTCGACACGGGAAATTACCTTGCTTAGAGACTGGATGTAGGTGGAAAAATCGATTACCAAGAGGGGTGTCAGACAGCGGACTGTCTGCAAATTCAGCATAAGCCGTCACAAGGGAATGGCTTCCGGTATAACGAGGCACACGCATGGAACTCTGCATGAAGAGCTGGCTGGGGTGGAGGGATTCGAACCCCCGCATGTCAGGATCAAAACCTGATGCCTTACCGCTTGGCGACACCCCAGTAAATATCTCTATCAATCCGTGCACAATCCAGGCCGACTTATCGTAGTTAACATCAAACAGCCATGGGCAAAACAGCCATGAGCGAAAAAAAACATGAGCGAAAAAAACCGCAAGTGCTACCCCGTTACGGGGTAACCTGCATGCTGCAAAGCTGTATGCAGCGGCGAACGATTAATACCGCGCGCCACAAAGCTGTGTAGCTTTGATGTGTCATCCGCAATCTCAGGACGAGAAACGTTAAGAGACAGTTCAACCTGTGCCGCTAACGCCTGTTCGCGACTGGCAAACCGGGCAAATACTGATGCCCCCGAACCACTCATCATGGCTCGCCCGATGCTCGAATCTGCGAGATTATCCAACAGCGAGAGTGTTTTTTCAACCTCGGGATACAGCGCGCGAACCAGAGGCTCGAAATCATTTCGCCGCTGCGGATCAGAACTGTTATCAAGAGTGTGGTCAAAAGCGGCGCAAACTTTAATGGGCAATGAATCCCTTGTCAAATCCCTATGCCCATACATTGAGGCGGTATTAACCTGCACATCCGGAATAACAATAAGGTACCAGTATTCATCGGGATTTACCGGTGTCAGAATCTCACCCACCCCTTCGGCAAAAGCACTGTGTCCACGAACAAATACTGGAATATCTGCTCCCAGGCGCAAACCAAAGGCAGCCAACTGGTCAATGGTAAGATCCAATCCCCATAATGCATTCAACCCTAACAGGGTAGTGGCTGCATTGGAGCTACCACCACCCAGACCGCCCCCCATGGGCAATTGTTTATCCAGCCGGATCTGCACCCCCTGATGACAACCGGTTTCCCACTGCAAAAGCCGTGCAGCTTTGACAATCAAATTATCCTCAGGCGCGACCCCTTTAAGGTCGGATGCCAGAGTAATATCCGAATGGGTATCACCCGGCATAAAAGTCAGCTGATCACCAAAGTCCAGAAATTGAAAAAGCGTTTGCAGGTTGTGATAACCATCAGGTCGACGACCAATGATATGAAGAAAAAGATTTAGCTTGGCCGGGGCTGGCAATACCAGTTCTGTCAACATCCACAAAACTCCAGAGAACGTTTTTATGCTAGATAGCGCTGCAATAATGACCTGAAAAAAACACCAGGCCAGACTTTCTTGTCTGGAGCCCTGATGCGTATATAAGATTAACCAGGATTTTAAAACTGCCAGTTATTAACCACCAGACTTAACCGCACATCACCCTTGCTCACGACAAGACGAGTCGGCAGCCGCTGACCTTTACCCAATCCGTACTGCTGATACACGATATCCCAGCCTGCCTGTTTAATTTTCTCAGGATAGCCAAGGTCATTCAGCGTTATCCGGGCATCACCACCCGGGGCAGGAAGTCCTTTGATCCAAAACCTTAGATGACTGACAGGAAACTGCCAGCCAGTCAGGGAATAAAGCAGCAGTTCGGGTGAAGGTCCATAACGGGTTTCATCCGATGCAGTGACCGATACCCCTTGATGGTCACCGCTAATACGCGCAATAGATGCACCAAAAGGCCCATCCAGAAACAGTTTGTATCGATCACTCTGCTGTCGCCAGTCAACCGACATGGTACCTGAGCGGTCAGGAACCTTGAGATTAAGTCGCCCGGTCATCTGCCACGTCTGCAGCCGGTTCAGGCGTTTTTGATTAGCCTGCCAGCGCTGCTCTCTTTCTTCGTAGCTGACCTGCCCACCCGTATCAACTGACCGGGTAGCGCAACCAGAGAGGACAAAGAGAATAAAAACAAATGCGAGCCGCACAGCGGAAAAGGGGTTCTCGTTTTTTATACAAAAAGAGTTTATACAAAAAGACATACCAATAAATATCCAACCATTATTTTGCCGTACTTACGGTTTCCGACTGATCATCAAAGTGAGATTCAGTCAGGCGATCCATCGTGTCCTTCAGAATCTGGCTGTCCGGACTTTTCTTTAATGCCTCTGCCCACAATCCACGGGCGGCCTCACGATCTCCCTTAACCCAGAGAACCTCTCCAAGGTGCGCGGCTATCTCAGCATCGGGGATCTGGGTGTATGCCATCCTCAAGTACTTTTCTGCCTGTTCATAGTTCCCAAGACGAAATTGTACCCAACCCATACTGTCCATAATGGCCGGGTCCTCCTGGTTTAACTCATAGGCACGATAGATAAGAGATTCTGCCTCTTCAAAACGATCGGTCCTGTCAGCCAGGGTATAACCCAGTGCATTGAGTGCTGCTGCATTATCCGGCTCAACCTTGAGAATTTCCCGCAGGTCCTTCTCCAAACCTGCCAGATCATCCAATTTCTCATGAACCATTGCCCGGGAATAAAGCAGATTAACTGATTCCGGATTAGTTTTCAGCGCCCGCTCAAATAGCACCAGTGCCTGTTCCAGCTGGAGGTCATTGACCAGAAGCTCTCCTTCCAGCAAAAAAAGCGACTCCATTCGTGCCGGGTTACGATTTCTTGCTTCTCCCACATGAGTGAGCGCTTCATCCAGCTTGCCCTGCTCTACCAGCATCTGGCTCATCGCTACCTGCGCAGCCATAAACTCTTTGCCCGGGCCGACCAAAAGATAATATTCTTTTGCAGCGGAATACTTTTCCTGTTTCTCATTCAAACGACCAAGGTAATAGTGGGCAGTATTATTTCTCTCACCAATAGCCAGCAAACGCTGAAAGTATTGCTCCGCATCTTGCTCCATATCATTTTCCAGGGTGATCAGCGCCAACGATAATACGATGTCACTTTCCCCGGGAGCCTGCTCAAGCAAGATTTCAAACTGTTTCCGGGCTTGATCCAGTTTATCCGTATGAACGAGAGCCCTGGCAAGAAGAAGACGCAGTCGATTTCTATCCGGATGGCGCTCAACCGCTTCAGAGAGCATTTTCTCAGCCTCATCATCACGCTTCAACTTATTAAGAGCTCGCCCTTTCACCATTATGGCAGGAACAAAATCACGATCCTGTTTCAATAACTGATTAGCAATAGACAGGGCTGACGTATATTCCCCGGCCTGCTGCAGAAGAATGGCCTTACCCAGCTTTATCACCCGAAAGTCTGGATATTCCCGTACAAGCCCGTTGAACTGCCTGATAAGATCGCTTCGAACCGTCTCCCCATTTGCCCCACTCAAGCCACCCGCTGCACTGGCAAGTACATCAAAACCCGGGGATCCACCCAGAGAAATCTGATTCTCCATCTGTACAAAAGCTTTATCGAACTGACCGGCATAAACCAGCTCAATAGCCGACCCATGCAATGCATCCAGATTGTCCGGCTGTAATTCCACCCATAACAATGATGCATCCAGCGCCGCCTGTCTTGCACCAACAAAAACTGCAACCTGATAAGCACGCTGAGCAACCCCGGCATCCCGGGTTTTATGGGCCTGCTTCAGGTAATTCCCCAGCGCCAGGTCGTAGCGCTGCCGCTGACCGCCTACTTCAGCTACCAGCAGGTCATAAAGCGTCTCAGCCTCAAATGGGATAACTGGCTCTTCTTCCTGAACTGGTTGATTCTCAACAACACTCTCAACAACATCAGCAATAACAACCGCAGCACTTTCCTGCTGAACATTCTGACTGGCGCAACCAAAAAGAAAAAAAGCAAAGACAACAGGAAGGGATTTACCGTTTTTTATCAGAGACCCAGCCCTTTTTATAACAGTTTCAGCCCTGATGGTCATTCTGGTCATGGATGGTATACCCTTTCCCCTTACCTGGTTGATAGATGCAGTCACTGTAAATAACATTTCATGATAAAAGCCATGAAGAGAGTTTGCAGTTGCCAGCTTTCCATTGCAGAATTGATCGGCCGAAACGCCGATCAATCCAGCAGGCAATCCAGCAACCTCCTGAAAGATGCTCTCTCCCCACGTTGGCCAGAGTCTGAATCTATCGACTGGGATTGAGGGTTCGGAAGCCAATCTATAGTAGCAGTGAACCAGGACAGCAGCAGAGGTCTGATGGGGTATATTACCGCCGGTATCAATCACAGGACAGCACCAATCTCTTTGAGGGAACAGGTTGCCTTTTCTGCTGACCAGCTACCCGATGCACTTCAAAATGCCAGGGCATACACTGGCATTGAAGAAATTGCCATTCTGTCTACCTGTAACCGAACCGAAATCTATTGTGCACTCCATAATTCTGAAGTTGAGGCTATTGAGCTGTGCTACGGCAAACTGATTGACTGGCTGACCCATTATCATCAAATCAATAGTCATCAAATCAATAGTCATCAAATCAACAGCCAACTGCTGACAGAGTACACTTACTGTTTTCACGACGAGGAGGCTGTACGCCACCTGATGCGTGTCGCCTGTGGACTCGACTCAATGGTTCTTGGTGAACCCCAGATTCTGGGCCAATTGAAGTCGGCCTATGCCAGCGCCCAGGAAGCAGACACTGTAGGCCCGGCACTGAATCGCCTGTTTCAGCACAGCTTCACCACGGCCAAACAGATTCGGACTGAAACCGCTATTAATGAGCAGCCTGTATCCGTTGCTTATGCAGCAACCCGGCTGGCAAAACAGATTTTCTCCGACCTCAGTGAAAATACTGCTTTACTGATTGGTGCTGGTGAAACCATTGAGCTCACTGCCCGCCACCTGTGTCAGCAAGGAGTATCCAAACTCATTGTGGCCAACCGGACTCTCGAACGGGCCAGACTGCTAACGGATCGTTTCGGAGGTCGACCGGTACTGCTCTCTGATTTGTCGCAGATACTGCATGAAAGCGATATCGTGATCAGCTCTACTGCCAGCCCAATACCCGTTCTTGGAAAAGGTGCTGTTGAGCGGGCGTTGAAGCAGAGAAAGCATAAGCCCATGTTTATGGTGGATATTGCCGTTCCACGGGACATTGAGCCAGAGGTCAGTGAGCTGCCGGATGTTTTCCTCTATACCGTTGATGACTTGCAGGATGTCATTGAAGACAACCTGCAACAAAGAAAAGAGGCTGCCCGCAAGGCTGAACGAATGATAGAGGCTGACACTTTTGAATTTATGACACGCATGCGCTCCCTTAATGCCGTGAACCTTTTACGCAACTATCGCCAAAGTACGGAAACCATACGTGATCAGGAACTGGAAAAGGCGATGCAATGGCTGGCAAGAGGCGCTAACCCGGAAGAAGTACTGCAACAGTTTGCCCGCTCTCTCACCAACAAACTGATGCATCAGCCCAGCGTGCAGCTAAAGAATGCAGCAGCCCTGGGGCAGCAGGAAAAACTGGAATGGGCAGAAAAACTTCTGGGTCTGGGTATCAGCCAGAAAACAGATTCAACTCAGGACGCCTGATGGCGCTCTGAGTCCACATTTATATATAGAAACCTTTGCAGACATCATGAAAGAGTCCATCCTCGTTAAACTGGAAACCCTCAGCGAACGCTTTGAAGAGATTTCCGCACTGCTCAGTGATCCAGGTGTTATTGGCAACCAAAATCAGTTCCGCAAACTGTCTCAGGAATATGCTGAGCTCGAACCCGTAGTAACAGCCTTCAAAGAGTACGACCAGGTGCGCAGCGACAAAGCTGAAGCTGAAGCCATGATGGCCGAAGGTGACCCGGATATGGTCGAGCTGGCCCTTGAAGAGCTTAAAAGCTGTGAAGAACAACTGCCTGAAATGGAAAAAAGTCTGGAAGTCCTGTTACTTCCCAAAGACCCAAGGGATGGCCTGAACACCTTTCTGGAAATTCGCGCAGGCACCGGCGGTGATGAAGCGGCTATTTTCGCCGGTGACCTGTTCAGAATGTATTCCAGATATGCAGAGAAACGCGGCTGGCGCATTGAAGTGATCAGTACCAACGCTGGGGAACATGGCGGCTATAAGGAAATCATCACCCGGGTCATTGGCAGCGACGTCTACGGACGCATGAAATTTGAATCCGGTGCACACCGGGTGCAGAGGGTGCCGGAAACCGAATCACAGGGAAGGATACATACCTCTGCCTGCACGGTGGCCGTTATGCCGGAACCCGATGAGCAACAGGCCATCGAGATTCGCAGGGAAGACCTGAAAATTGATACCTACCGCTCTTCCGGTGCCGGCGGTCAGCATGTCAACACCACGGATTCTGCCATCAGAATTACCCACCTGCCGACCGGTATCGTTGTGGAGTGTCAGGATGAACGCTCCCAGCATAAGAACAAAGCCAAAGCCCTGTCCTGGCTTTCAGCAAAGCTACAGGACGCCCAGGATTCTGCCGCCGCGAAGGAACTCAGTGACACCCGAAGAAGTCTGGTGGGCAGCGGTGACCGGTCAGAGCGCATCAGAACCTACAACTACCCTCAGGGCCGGGTTTCTGATCATCGTATTAACCTGACACTTTATAAACTTCTGGAAATTGTTGAAGGCGAACTGGACCCCATTATTGAGCCACTGCTGCAGGAACATCAGGCAGAACAACTGACCAACCTGGCTGGAGAATAACATGAGCAGCTCCCGAATTGACTCATCTCTGACAGACGCATCCCGTATGCTTTCTGCCAGCCCCACTCCGGGATTGGATGCAGAGCTGCTGCTGGCCCATGTTCTCAGCAAACCACTCAGTTATTTCTACACCTGGCCGGAAGCGTTGCTAACCCAAGAGCAGCTGAGCAGCTTTCAGACTCTGGTTGAACGACGCCAGGCAGGTGTTCCAGTGGCTTACCTGACGGGCTATCGGGAATTCTGGAGCCTGCAGTTAAAAGTTACTGAGGCAACATTGATACCAAGGCCTGATACCGAACTACTGGTTGAATTGGCATTGACCATTGGCCTGGACTTTCCACAAAACCAGAGCGACGCGTCACCAATCAGAGTTGCTGACCTCGGCACAGGAACTGGCGCCATAGCCCTTGCTTTGGCAAAGGAGCAACCTGACTGGGAAGTCACTGCCATCGAAAAAAGCCCTGAAGCGCTCGATGTTGCCAGAGAGAATGCCACCAGCAACGGCATCAGCAATGTTGATTTCCTTGAAGGGTCCTGGTGCTCCCCGCTGGTTGAAAACTCAATGGATATGATGGTCAGCAACCCTCCTTACATCCGCGATGACGACCCTCATCTCAAGGAGGGAGATGTTCGCTATGAGCCTCTGACAGCACTTATCTCCGGAAGTGATGGGCTGAATGACATCCGCTCCATTGCCAGAGAATCACTTCAGGTTCTAAAGCCAGGAGGCTGGCTGCTAATGGAGCATGGCTACGACCAGGCCAAAGATGTCCAAAACATCCTTTCTCTGGCAGGTTTCATCCAAATTCGAACCGATACAGATCTGGCAGGACATGATCGCGTCACTCTTGCACAAAAGCACATAACCCAATAAGAACGCGATGCACTACAGGCTGAATTTGATCGGCCACCATAAGTAATAGCCCTTAATACCAAGCGGCATGCAGTACCTATAAACTGAGTGTCATTTTTTTGCCCGTTATGTCACTGTATGCTTTCAATCAGAAAATCAGACATAACAATTCCTACGGGTACATTATTGTAATTGATGGGTTATGGGCGGTTAGCTAAGGGGACTTGGAGAAAACATGCTTGCCAGACGATTTCATCGCTTTTTTCAGCAGGACTATGCCATCGGCATACTGCTTTTTATCTCCGCCGCATTGGCGATGCTATCTGCAAATACCTTTTTTGCCGAGTACTATGACCTTCTGCTATCAACACCCATGCGTATTACCATAGGCGCTCTGGACATTCATAAGCCATTCCTGCTGTGGATTAACGATGGCCTGATGGCCATCTTCTTTCTGCTGATCGGTCTTGAAGTAAAGCAGGAAGTTCTCGAAGGCGAACTCAGCTCTCCTGCCCAGATCATACTTCCCGGCATCGGCGCCATTGGCGGGATGCTGGTTCCGGCACTGTTTTATGTGGCGTTCAACTACACAGACCCTGTTGCGATCAAAGGATGGGCGATTCCTGCAGCCACAGACATCGCCTTTGCTGTGGGCATACTTGCCCTGCTCGGTAAACGGGTACCCGCATCATTGATGATCTTCCTGTTGGCCCTGGCTATTATTGATGACCTGGGCGCCATTATCATTATCGCCATTTTCTATACAGAAGACCTTTCTCTGACCTCAATGGGCATTGCTAGCGTACTGCTCGCGGTTCTGGCCTTCTTCAATTATCGGGGTGTCACCAGAATCGGACCCTATATGGTTGTAGGCACACTACTCTGGATCTGTGTATTGAAGTCGGGCGTTCATGCCACCCTCGCCGGGGTTCTGCTGGCCTTTACCATTCCACTGAAAGTCGTTGACCGCCAGGGGCGCTCACCACTCAAAGCTCTGCAGCATAACCTTCACAGCCCTGTTAACTATATTATCTTGCCGATCTTTGCCTTTGCCAATGCGGGCCTGGAACTTAATGCCGAGCAGGTTAGAAGCCTGTTGACGCCTATTCCACTGGGCATCGTGACCGGACTGTTCCTTGGCAAGCAGATTGGCGTCTTCAGCTTCTGCTGGCTGGCGGTTAAATCTGGCCTTGCTAAACTGCCCACTAACTCCAACTGGATACAGATGTACGGCCTTTCCATTCTTTGCGGAATTGGTTTTACCATGAGCCTGTTTATCAGCTCGCTGGCATTTGAAAACGTGAGCACCAGCTATCTGGTTTCAGACCGAATTGGTGTCTTGACGGGTTCTATTCTGTCTGCAGTTTTTGGCTTCGCCATCCTCTACCATGCTGGACGCAAGCGGGTCTGATACTGCAACCGCAACCCCATTAACTTCTGGCCTTCTTCGCTAAGGCCAGAAGCACTTACCCACAAGAAAAAGGAACCATTACCACCATAGCCTGCCCAAAAGCTGTTAAACTCGCTTTCAATTTATCAATTCTGAAGTACCCCACCCACACAGCCCAACCTGAACACTGCAAAGGATTTGGCGGTACTTCTGCACAAATCATACAGAGAGTTCATCAGCCTATGGAAAACAGAGGCGTTTTGCTGGTTAACCTGGGGTCACCGGACAGCACATCTGTTAACGATGTTCGACGATATCTCAATGAGTTTTTAATGGATAAGCATGTGATTGACCTGCCATGGATCATTCGCAGACTCCTCCTCAGCCTGTTTATTCTCCCTTCTCGCCCAGCCAGATCAGCTAAAGCCTACCAGGCTATATGGACTGAGCAAGGCTCCCCCCTGATAGTAAACAGTGAGAAGTGTACCGGGCAGCTTAGAAATAAGACCAGAATACCTGTTGAACTGGCCATGCGCTATGGTAAGCCAGACATGGCAGAAGCCTTAAGAAGGCTGGCAAAACAACCCGGGATTGAAGAGATTCTGCTCTTTCCTCTTTATCCTCATTACGCGATGTCATCCGTTAAAACAGTGATTGAGCGGACCACCAGCCTGATGCAGGAAATGGGGATAACAATCCCACTGCGCGTCCACCCTGTTTTCTACGACCATGACCGTTATATTGAAGCCCTGGTAGAAAGTGCCAGGCCATGGCTGGAAAAAAATTATGACCACCTGATTTTTAGCTACCACGGCGTACCTGAACGACACGTGATCAAAGATGACCCTACCGGTAACCACTGCCTGAAAGACAAAAGCTGCTGCCAGAAAACATCTATCGCTCATAAAACCTGCTATCGCCATCAGGTTTATCAGACAACGGAAGCTTTTGTAGAGAAGGCTGGCATTCCTATTGATAAATACAGCGTTGGCTTTCAATCCAGACTTGGAAAAGCCAAATGGCTTGAGCCCAATACCCTGGATGTTATCAAACAACTGGCTGAGCAAGGCACCAAAAAAGTATTGGTAATTTGCCCCTCTTTTGTTTCGGACTGCCTGGAAACACTGGAAGAAATCGGCATTCGCGCCAAAGTGGAGTTTATTGAAGCCGGCGGTGAATCACTGGAATTGATCCCCTGCCTGAATGACCACCCCGCCTGGATAAACCTGCTGCAGCAGTGGACAGAAAAACCTCTAACTTATTGACTCTGTGATGTTACGGGCATTAAACATGCCCATAATCCGCAAACCATCTTGTATCCATTAAAATCTGCACTTATAGTACAACTACCTGGCCTACCTACGTAAAACAACCCTCCATCAAGAGAAGCCTCAAGAGAAGGGCGCAATGAATAACGTGATGAACTGGCAAAAACAACAGAGCTGTACAAAAACTTCCGATACGACGGGCTTTATCTGCCTGTTAAAACTCTTCTTTGCTCCTGCTCGCCTGCTACTCCTACTACTGCCTTAGGGCATATTAATTACTCCCCCCCAATACATGGCCTGAAGGCCCAACAGCAAGTATGTCGATCTAATAAGTCGCCTTGCTGGATAACATGGCTGTGCGCTCAGAACACATCAGCAGCAGCTTCAATAAAAATTCGATCAGCCTTTCGGATAGCAAAGGCAAGGGATATACCATGAACAACAATCAGATCATCATTTTCGATACCACCTTGCGTGATGGCGAGCAAAGCCCTGGTGCAGCAATGACCCGGGATGAGAAGTTACGCATTGCCAGGACACTGGAAAAACTGCGCGTGGATGTTATTGAGGCCGGTTTTGCCATGGCCAGTCCCGGTGATTTTGAGGCGGTTAAAGCGATTGCCGCCAACATCACCGAGAGCGTAGTCTGCAGCCTTTCCCGCGCACTGGAAAAAGACATTGACCGGGCAGCAGAAGCATTAAAGCCCGCCAAAAGAGGTCGAATTCATACCTTTATCGCCACCTCCCCAATCCACATGCAACATAAGCTGTGCATGGATCCGGAAGATGTTATCAAGCAGGCTGTTTTTGCTGTTAAAAGGGCTCGAAACCAGATTGATGATGTGGAGTTTTCCTGTGAAGATGCAGGGCGATCAGAAATAGACTTCCTGTGCCGTATTATTGAGGCTGCTATTGATGCTGGTGCCAGAACCATCAATATCCCTGACACTGTCGGTTATGCATTGCCCCATCAATTTGGTGAAACCATCAAAACCCTGATGGAACGCATCCCCAATGCTGACAAAGCTATTTTCTCTGTGCACTGTCACAATGACCTCGGCCTGGCAGTGGCCAACTCTCTGTCAGCTGTCGTTAATGGCGCCCGCCAGGTCGAATGCACGATCAATGGCCTGGGCGAGAGAGCTGGCAACGCCTCTCTCGAGGAAATTGTCATGGCACTCAAGACCCGTGCTGACACCCTGGGTGTTACCACCGGTATTGATACCACACAGATTGTGCCAGTCTCACGACTGGTTTCATCCATTACCGGCTTCCCCGTTCAACCCAACAAGGCCATTGTTGGTGCAAATGCGTTTGCCCACGAATCCGGAATCCACCAGGACGGTGTGCTGAAACACCGTGAAACCTATGAGATTATGCGAGCCGAAGATGTTGGCTGGAATACCAACCGCCTGGTGCTCGGCAAACTTTCTGGTCGTAACGCGTTCAAAACCCGAATGGAAGAACTGGGCATATCCTTCAATAGTCAGGAAGAGCTGAACGATACCTTCCAGCGCTTCAAGGTTTTAGCGGATAAAAAATCGGAAATTTATGACGATGACCTACAGGCTCTGGTCAGCGACGTCAGAAGTTCCAGCGAGCTGATCGAGAAATATAAACTGATCGACCTCAATGCCGGCTCAAAAATTGGAGAGACTCCGGAAGCCACCATCACCATTGAAATCAATGGTGAAAAGCAGGAGGTAACCAGTGGTGGTAGTGGCCCCGTGGATGCGATTTTCAAAGCAATTGAAAAGTCGGCAAACTCTCAGGCCAAACTGGCACTTTATAATGTCAGTGCGATTACAACCGGGACCGACTCCCAGGGTAAAGTATCGGTTCGCCTTGAGAAGAATGGCCGGATTGTCAACGGCTCTGGCGCTGACACAGATATCGTTATTGCCTCTGCCAAAGCATATGTCCATGCCCTCAACCTGCTGGAAACGGTTACAACCAAGGCTAACCCGCAAACCGGAACTGTTTGATACTTGCGGTCTGATTAAAATGCCAACAGGATCTTTCAGTGATACTATTGGCGTTTTAATTTTCTATCTGCTCTTCTTATGAAGAGCAAACACCGAGAGCGAGCATGCAGGGCGAAACCACTGATCACCCTTCACAATCTGCCGATGAGCTGGCTGTCGACACCCCAGCTCTGAGAAATCAGAGTGCCCACTTGGAAAAACTGAGACAAGGTTATCTGGAAGCCATGGGTATACAGACCTGGTTTCCCAGATACCAACTGACCAACGCCCTCCCACCAAGACCCTTTGACTGGATTGAAGAGGATGCCAGGGCACTTACCGATGCCGAACCAACCACTTCTATATCAGCAAGCCATGCAGCGCTTAGCCAACGGAATGCACAGAAGCCGTCTCAACCAGGCTACTCACCAACAAAGCCAGCTGACATCCTTGGGCAGTTTATGTCGTCCTCAACCGCCGTGGAGGAAACCAAACCCGCAGAGCAGCCAGCCCCCCAACCCGATAAACAACTAAGCGGCTCCATCAGCAAATTCCGTCTGGTGATCCAACCGATTAGCGATGAGTGTCTGGTGATTGCAGAGATGCCACACTCCGGGCTCAATCAATTCAGTCGCTATCATCAACGACTATTAAATGACATCCTGCGAGCACTGAAACTAAACCCTGATAACTTCGGGCCTTTCCGTGAGTTTGTCTGGCCAATGGCTGACAACCGGGGATTGCTAAGTCAGCTTAGCCAGGATGACTACGCGGCTGCCGATGCTATCGGTGCTTATTTAAGCAATCAATATGGCTTATCCCGCAGGAAGTTTGTTCTTTTACTGGGACAATCTGCAGCCAGGTTTGTGCTTGACCCGGAAAAAAGCTTTGAACAACTCCGCGGCATTCAACAGGGAACACACACCAACCAGTGGTTTGCTGTTACTTATGGCTTGAATGAGCTTATGAAACAATCGACACTCAAAAGGGAAGCATGGCAGGATCTATCACCCCTGTTATCAATAACCTCCGATTAGAAACCAGGCCATGGTCAACTACTGACTAAAGCTCAGCACCTTTACACATTGCAACTAATCATGACATCAACAACCCTTATCTTTCGAACCATGCACGACACCGACCTTGAACAGGTCAATGCTGTAGAACAGCGGTCAGCAGAACATCCCTGGCGTAAAGCGCATTTCGCTGACAGCATGAAGTCAGGCTACCTCTGCGAGTTGGCAGAAGCTAACGGCACACCTGTTGGACACTCCGTCATGATGGCGGCTGCCGGAGAAGCCAGCATTCTTATCCTGACTGTCGATAAGAAACATCAGGGGAAGGGCATTGGCAGACAACTCCTGCAACACATGATGCTCAAAGCGAGTCAATCCGGGTGTGAAACAATTTTGCTGGAAGTACGCCAATCAAACCACAAAGCATTCAACCTTTACCTCCATGAAGGGTTCAGCGAAATTGGCATAAGAAGCAACTATTACCCCATGGGTAACAACCGGGAAGATGCCATTGTCATGGCAATGGAACTTTATTCTGATGATTTTGATTGAATGCCACTTTTTTTATTGAATGCTGATTGAATGGCATTTTCCACCGCACCGAAGCCAAAACAACCTAATAAACGACCAATACATCGTATTAGCGCAACAATGCTTCGACTTGCCGACGCCCTAGCCTGACAGCCTTCAAAATCAACTCAAAAATCGATAAAAAAAACTACAAAATACGAGCTTTCCCCCCCTGCACAGTCTGAAATTGACAGGTATAATCCCGTCCCTGTCTTAGTCATAGCAAGGTCTTAAGCGTTGATTATCTTCACCGTCACCAACAAAACCACCGCCCAAGTCTATGTCGGGTCAACCCGAAACGACCTGGTAGACCAATGGGAAAAAATGGTGGCCGCAGCCAAGCAAAACCTTGACTACCCCTTATATCAGGAAATTCGCGTACACGGCCGGGACGGCTTTGTTGTTGAAGTGTGGGATGACGTTGACGATCGTAATGAACTCAACGCACTGGAGCAGGAAGCGCTTGAAATGCTGAATGCCCGAAACCTGAAAGGTTACAAAACCAGCACGGTTAAAATTCAACCCAAAAAGAAAACCCGGGCCCGCAAATCCAGTCTTGAGAAAAAGCTGCCTGGCATCTTGTCAGAGTCTGACAGTGATATCGATGACTTTGACGAGCCGTCTGTGGGATCCAAAAATCAGACTAACGAAAAGCCTGCACCGACCCAGCAGCCCGGCATCGAAAAACCTAAAGCCGCAACACATGCTGCAGGTATAAGGCCAGCGGAAATCAAGCTGGAAATCCCTATTGCTGTGACAGCAGAAAATACAGCTGCCAACCTGAAAGAACAGCTTGCCGCCAAACAGGAAAATGGCTCCCAGGTAAATGCGGTTGTTCAAATGAACAACATCTGCCTGAGCGACGATATTTCCACTCAGCTTGAAGCTATCCAGGCCGCAGCCAATGCAGTCCTGTCCGGCGACAACAGTGCGATTGAAATCCTCAACAGCAAACCTGCCAGACCAGCACTTGCAGAGGTTGAAGTTGTAGTTGAGGCAATAGCACAGCCCGAGCCTGTGGAAAATATTGAGCCTGAGATTATTATCGGGTTTGATCCAAAGGAAAGGCGAATCCGCGATGCCATTGAGCGACACAGAAGGGTCAGGGCTCAGAAGACATCTGACAATCAGGCCTATGAGCGCCAACAAATTGAAATGCTGCTGACCGAACTCAACACCAGAGCCATAAGCATGAATAGCCAGAACATTTGTGCCGCAGCCTGAAAACCCCCCTTCAACACCCTCAAAGAAGCATAGCTTTGAGAGGGTGTTCGTATTTCACACCCATCTATACTTGGGTTATGAATAATACCAACAGCCAATCCGAAAGACACTTCCGTACGGAGCTTGCCCTCAGGCTCAACCGAACATGTTACGCACTTCAAAAGCTCGAGCAGAGAATGATACTGACCGGTCATCGCAGCGACCAAATCGCATCACAGATGAAAAAGGTTCGCCAGAACATCCTGGATCAGCTCAACCATAAGGCTTAATTAAAAGCATCAGCCTCTTATAACCACCCCGCCACTTAGCGAATTACCCAGCCATTAGTTAATCACAACTTCTGTGGATAACTCTGTTAATGCACACAGGAAAACCCCTCACACGCCGTATTACATAGCCAGAGACGCTTGGAGGTCACTTTTTGACCAGAAAAGTTTTTTGCTATTTAAATATGATAAATGCATAAACACCTATTCAAATAAAACTAATAAGTCTATATATTTAATCGTTTTTCTGGCCGATCGAACAGGCAAAATATTAGAACGCCTCTTCAGATCGAATGAACACACAGTGCTGATATAAAGACGAAAGGTAACCTATGTCCAGCAGGGATCTATTAGAGAATTATTTCGACCTGGAAGCCCATGGTACGAATATCAAAACCGAGATGATTGCCGGTTTCACCACGTTTATGACCATGGCGTACATTCTTGTGGTCAACCCGCTGATCCTTAAAGATGCTGGTATGGACTTCGGGGCTGTTTTCACAGCAACCGCGATATCCGCCATTATCGGTACACTGGTTATGGCGCTTTGGGCGAAACTGCCCTTTGCGCTCGCCCCGGGGATGGGACTCAACGCCTTCTTCGCTTACGGTGTTGTTCTGGGTATGGGCTACTCCTGGCAGATGGCACTGACGGCTGTTTTCCTGGAAGGTATTATTTTTCTGCTCCTGACCGCTTTCAACATTCGTGAGGCGATCGTTAACAGCGTACCTTTGAGCCTGAAAAAAGCCGTTTCCTGCGGTATTGGCTTATTCATCGCTTTCATTGGTCTACAGAATGCCGGCATTGTTGAAGCCAACCCGGCAACACTGGTGACAGTGGGTTCACTGACTGATCCCAAGCCACTGCTGGCGTTGATCGGTATTCTGGTTACTGGCGTTTTGCTGGTGAAAGGTGTGCGCGGTGCACTGCTGATCGGTATCGTTGCAACCACCATTATTGGCTTCCCTCTGGGTGTGACGTCCATGCCGGATTTCAGCAACGGTCTGACACCTCCGGATATTTCGCCCATTTTATTCCAGTTCCAGTGGGATCAGGTGTTCACCACCGATATGGCCATCATCCTGTTCACCTTCCTGTTTGTTGATATGTTTGACACCGTGGGCACTCTGGTGGGCGTATCTACCAAAGCCAACATGCTGAATGAAAAAGGCGAAGTACCCAACTGCAAGCAGGCACTGTTTGCCGATGCCGTAGCCACCACTGCCGGTGCCTGCCTGGGTACCAGTACAGTGACCACTTTTGTGGAAAGCGCCACCGGTGTCTCTGAAGGCGGTCGTTCTGGTCTGACCGCTCTGGTTGTCGCAGGTCTATTTCTGGTTGCCCTGTTCCTGTCTCCCTTATTCCTGATGGTACCCGGTGCTGCCACCACACCAGCACTGGTTCTGGTGGGACTGTTTATGATGTCGCCTATTCAGGACATCGATCTGGATGATTACAGCGAGTCGATCCCGGCGTTTCTAACCCTGTTGTTCATGCCTCTTACCTACAGCATTGCAGAAGGAATTATTGTTGGCATGCTCGCCTATATCATTCTTAAACTGCTGAGCGGTCACTACCGACAGGTTTCCGTTGCCACCTATGTCGTAGGCGCACTGTGTATGGCCAAGATTGTCATGTAATCATTTTTGGATATGAGCGTTTCAGATCCCACGCTTCACCTGCCTACTATTACGGCCCATAATACGGGCCGTTTTTTATTGATAGCAAATACTATGTCCCTACCAACAGTTCAGCCCGAAAGGTATGAAGCGCAACTGGCAGAAAAAGCCAGCCGTATTCGCAGCGAATTTGCCGAGTTTGATATTCCTGAACTGGCGCTTTTTCGCTCACAGCCCGAACATTATCGGATGCGAGCAGAATTTCATGTCTGGCATGAAGGCGATCATAGCTGCTATCGGATGTTTGACCCACAGACCAAACAACCCTTTGAGGTCACCTCATTTCCCAGTGGTTCAGAAACGATCAATAGACTGATGATGCCACTCATGGAGGCCATCACTGCCAGTCACCATTTGCGGAAACGACTTTTCCAGGTGGAGTTTCTCACTACCCAGACCGGAGAAGCACTGATATCACTACTCTATCACCGTCAACTGGATGATCACTGGAAGCAGGAGGCCAGCGAACTGCAGGAACGGTTTGGCATTGGCATTATCGGACGCGCCCGTAAGCAGAAACGGGTGCTGGATAAAGATTATGTCACCGAAACGCTGACCGTTGATGGGAAGTCATTCCGTTACACCCAGGTAGAAAACAGTTTTACCCAGCCCAACGCCGGTGTTAATGAGCATATGCTTTCCTGGGCCAGTCGCGCCTCGCAAGACATTGCCTCAGACAGCAACAGCGACTTGCTAGAGCTCTACTGTGGCAATGGTAACTTTACCTGTGTGCTTGCAGGCCACTTTGAACAAGTACTGGCCACCGAAATTGCAAAAACCTCAGTACATTCTGCCCGGGAAAACTTCAAACTGAACGATGTGGACAATGTAGAAATCGCCCGTCTTTCCAGTGAGGAATTTACTCAAGCCATAAATAAAGAGCGAGAGTTCCGCCGTCTGAGTGACATCGACCTGGACAGTTATCATTTCTCAACGATCCTGATTGATCCGCCCCGGGCAGGTCTTGATGAAGGAACAGAAAAACTGGTGCAGAATTTCGACAATATTCTGTACATTTCCTGCAATCCTGAAACCCTGAAGCAAAACCTGTCAACTATCTGCCAGACCCATAAAGTCGAAAAAACCGCCCTTTTTGACCAGTTCCCATACACTCATCACGTTGAAATGGGCGTTCATCTGATTAGGAAATAATCAGTTTTACAACCTCCGGTGGCAATCCTACTTTCAAACTTAGGAAGTAAAAGTTTTAAGGATGTTCACCGGGGTAGTATCAAGTGAAAAACTACAAGCTAAAGAATCTGCCAGCAGCAATTATTTTTTCCTTTCTGTGGCTCTTTTTTATGCCCGTTTCACACAGCAGTGAAACCGGCTATATAAAAACAGCCATTCTCTTCGTTGCCTACGATCAGGGCGAAAGTAACGCCTTTATTCGTATTCAGGAAAGGTTAAAAAGCGCCAATATTCCTTACCGGATACTGGCCATGGGCCGTGCCGCAGAGGTCTTCAAGGATAATCCGGCGCTGATCCAGATAGATGAACTGACCCACAATGATGCTCTTTTTGATAACCGTGACCAGCCATTAAACCAGAATCTGGTGTATCACCTGCCCGAAATGATTTCGGCCAAAATTGTCTATACCGGTATGACGAGCCGGGCACAGGCCCAGATTGCCAACATCTGGGACAGAAGAGGCGCTAAAGTCATCGCCTTCTACGATAATTTTGAGCCTGTTGATTCCATCAATTACGTACAGCCTTTTCTGGAAGAACTCAGTCATATTGATGAATTCCACGTACCCGGCAAAACAACGGCAGTTAGTTTTCAGGATGTTGCCAGGTCCAAAGGAGCGAAGGTCAAAGTGACCGGACAGCCCTCTCTGGAAGACTGGGACAGGGTCTATGAGGAAACAGACATCTGGTTATTGCGTGATACCCTCAACATTCACCCGGAGCAGCCTGTGGTGTTGTTTGCCGGTGATTACAGCAACAGTTATCCCAACGCCTTCCAAACCTTTATTGAAGCCACAAGAATGCTTCCGGATGTCCTTTTTCTGGTGACTTACCACCCCGGGTTTGATGGCGGCCTTGAGCAGAGAATCATCGAATCCATGGCCGGTGGAAATGTCCATCTGCTTCATCATGGCACTTACTCAACAGCAACGTTAAGTACGATAGCTTCAGCCGTTATCGTGCATAAGTCATCCGTTGCCCAGCAGGCTATTTACAGAGGCAAGCCGGTTATCTACGTTACTGATCAGAACTATCAAAATCTGATGCTGACAGAACACCTTGCCATCCGGGCCTCAACGCCCAAGCCTCTGGCAGTCATGATCAAGGCTCATATACTGGGTTACAGGCCACCAGCAATTGCTGAAAAACTGGGAATACCCGATGCTCCCAGCAAAACAATATCCAGGCTGATGATTGATGAATTAGGACGAAAGTCTGATTAAACGGCCATGAGCGGCTCTGTACGAAGACTCTCTATAAAGAGATGGCCGCTCATCCTCTACCATGAACGTGACTTCCAAGCTGGCAGCAGCATTTCCTATAAAAAGCACAATAATTACTATCCAGCGACTTTATGATAGCCTCGCAATATGGTCTACTCATAGGATAATTGGATTTACGTTGAAGGTTGATGATGGGTGTCCCACTGCCCCATTTAATGATGATTTCCCGGCTGGCCGCTCTCTCTGCGGCTTCTCTGCTGGTGTTTACTGCACTGTGTAACTACCTGGTCGCAAGAACAACCAATGAATCTCTTTACTCAAATATCAGCACCCTTCCCTACAATCAGGTAGGGGTTTTACTGGGCACCAGTAAATACTCCCGTGTTGGTGGTTTTAATGACCATTACCGGCTTCGGCTGGACGCAGCCTACCGCCTCTATACGGCCGGTAAAATTGATTACATTCTGATCAGCGGTGATAACAGCACACGCTTTTACGATGAGCCAAGTACCATCAGGCGAGACCTTCTTAAAAAAGGCATTCCTTCGGAGCGGATATACCGGGACTATGCCGGCTTCAGAACGCTTGACTCGATCCTGAGAGCACATCATGTCTTTGAATTAGACAGTTTCACCATTATTTCACAGGCCCCACACAATAAGCGGGCACTCTACATCGCCCTGAATAATGATATCGATGCAATAGCCTACAACGCTGGCGAGGGTTATAACTCGGATATCAGCAATAAAACCAGGGAGATTCTTGCCAGAGTGCTGGCCGTACTGGAAGTTCATCTCCTGAACACCGGCCCTAAATTTCTTGGCCCTCCTATTGAAATTGGCGTTACCCCACCCACTTGATCATCGCTATAGATCAATATTAAAAAATGGGGATTTCTTGATATAACGCCTGATTTTACTCATGGCATTAGGAAGCCAGTTATCCAGCCGGTGTGTTTCCCGGCAGATTTCATCCGCAAGGCGAGGATTACGGTAATCGTTAAAAACCACACCAACCAGCGACACATCATTATGAGTTAGCCTGTCAAGCGCTGCTTTAAACTGCGTCTGACGTGTAACTCCCGCCATAACCATCAGAATAGTGCCATCCACCATCGCACAAATGGATTCTGCTGGAATATTATTACGGTTCCTGGCATTCACTGGCGAGGTATCAAAAATAACCGCATCATAATTATCCAGCCAGTGCTGCATGAGTTTGCTCATATTTGCCAGATTTCGAAATAGTAATACATCCGTATCACAGGGGGCGGGCAATATATCCAGATTCACATCATCTGTACGCATAATACAGCCATCGGCAGACTTTGAATTAGGTAACCAGTCGGTGTGAATATGGCCAGAGATATCACCCAACTCAGGATGCAGCATATTCACTTCTACCAATAGCGTCCGCTTACCATCCACTTCACTTCGCTGACTTAATGCGTAGGCCAGCGTACTGCAGCCCTCTTCTGAATTAGCAGACGTGATGGCAACAGATCGCATCCCCTTACCGATACTGTTGTTGTATATCTCTTCTATTTCCAGATAGTTAATGGGTAGCTTAATCATGGTCTAAGCCATCCCAGATTAGTCAGCATCATAAG
>NZ_JAVRMB020000245.1:0-2832 GCF_031844845.1 Endozoicomonas sp. | reverse complement strand
TTTTTTTCCATTTTTATCAGGTCGAACTCTGATACAAGGTCTACTGCCTGTACGGCGATTTCAGACGATCTAGCTGTATTCGCTGTATATGTCTCGATAACAACAATTCTTCTGCCACTAAAGGAGGTCATAGTAACCAGTGATGCTGGTTCTTCTTTCTGTATTTCTTTGTTCTGAGTAGTTTTGGGTATTGTTACTCCCTGCGGCGTTCCGGTAGAGCTTGGGATGCCCATGTTTATTACTTTCTGTTGGCCGAAGTACTGGCTTTGAGCTTTTTATTTATAGATGGTTCCCTTGATTAGAGTGATAAGCGTGAAGGCTGGTGTGGCCTGTGAAGCATGAGCATTTCAACCGGCGGAATGACCATAATGTTTTTTGTGCGCCAGATGACTCTGAGCTTTTCTTCCAGTTTGGTTTCTCCGTGACAGTCTTTGACGGGCTGTAGCTCGTATATGGTTTGCGGGGTGAGTATCTGTCGCATTTTAAAATCACTCTTTTACGAACCCGTCGTCAGTAACGCAGTAACTGACTGTCGATAGATGAACATCTGGGTCATCAGTTCCGCTTTTCTCTTCATCAGCTTCAAGTTCTTCCTGGCAGTCGTGACATAACCCATGGACGCAAAGCAAACCCTTCACGGCATTTGCTACAGACATTCGGATCATTATCAAGCACAGCTGATCACCCTATTAATGAAAACCTAATAACCATAGACGCTGCGGCAGGAAAGAACGACAAACCCCGTATTTTGAGTTCGGGGAAAGATAGAATTAGCTGGCTTTTTGCAGTCGCTTCACAGTGGCTACGGATATTCCCAGGTGTTCAGCCGTGTCGGCAATACTCATGGTTTCCCTGGCTTCTTTGACGATTGCCGGTTCAACGGATTTCTGGGAGCCTTTATACTTTCCTTCAGATTTGGCTCTGGCAATGCCTGCGAGTTGTCTTTCCAGCATCTTCTTACGTTCCATTTCAGCAACCTTACTCATGATGGTTATCAGGAATTCCCCGGAATCACTATCTAGATCAATACCCATGCGGGTGATAATGATTTTTACTCCCATACCTTTCAGCTTTGCGATTATCTGTTGAACGTCGATAGCATCACGGCCTAGTCGGTCAATATCTACGGTTATGAGAGTGTCACCATCACGAACATAGTTAAGCATGGCTGAGAAGCCTTCTCTCTCTTCTGTTTGTGTGATTCCACTGATACCGTGATCAATGAACTCCTTATCAATTTTGTACGGTTCTTTTGATAATTCCTGTCTCTGGTTCTCGATAGATTGTTCTTTGGTACTCACTCTGTAGTAAGCCACTGTTGCCACAAATCACCCCCGCTGGAAAATAGCCCTGTCTGGCTCCTTGAAGTTGGCTCAAGTATAGAGAGTGGCTCAATGAAAAATTAACACTTCATTGAGCTAGCTTTTATTGGGACACAGGAATTTTATAAATGGCTCAATAGCCCTTGCCCTGTTGAGCCAGACAACTAATGAATTATTACTGTCATACCTTGACTGTAATTTTGCTAAGCATCGGCAGTCAGTCGTTACGGATAAGTAGCGTTACACTGCCGGGCAGTTGTTTTAGGTTTTCCCAGGATCTGCCTTACCGGCAGTAGAAATGGGAAAATTGTTTATAACTAATAATTATAAGCAAAAAATTTCAGGCGCAAGTTTCTACATATACCATTTAGTTCTTACTTTACCTTCAGCATTCTAAAGAACACCTTCTTACCTTCGGTTTCCTGTACAACCACCACACCTTCAATATTGAATTCTTATCTCAGTACTACCTTCGGTTTCCTATTCAATGTCCAAGAACCAACCATTCATGGAATTCTTACCTAACCGGCACCACGGCTTCAATCATTGGGTTCGATCCAACACCGTTTAAAGCAAGGGCAAGGATTGCTTCGCAAACCTTGTATATATCTGATGTACACCGTATGTCCGGTTTTTTGTTAAGCCTGAAATAGGTCTGAATATGCCCTTCTTATGGTTCTGTCAGTAATACCGCTTAGCTTTGACACAGCAGCTTTTGTGACCCTTTTACCTTGTGCTGTTAATGTCCCTATTGCATCGATTCTTTTGATTGAGTATCTCTACGGTAACTATTCAGCACCCATCAAAAGCTGCTTGTTGTAATTCTGAAAAGTTTTAATAATAGATTTAATATATTCATTCCCTCCTTTAACAAACGACACATAGCTGTAAATCCGGTTACAACTGGAGCTACCTCCACTACTCTATTTTTGGTACTTAAGTTACTCGTAGACGAATGGCAGCATGCAGCTTGGAACGATCTTAAGTGGAATCAGCTTACGTTAGTTTATATAGAAGAGGGTAGTCGTTCAGCCAGGTATTACCCTGGCATTCACAACTACCGATTAGACATGATTATCCAGCATCAGCACCGAGCAAAGGCTTGTTGCTGTAATTTTGAACAGCTTTAAAAAGAGACTGAAATATATTCATTCCCTGTTTTTTAGCTGACGACAAATAGCTGCGAATCCGTGCAAATATGGAACCGACGTCATCACTTCTGAAGCAGCCTGAGATTTTCTGTTTTAGCTTGGCCATCCTGACATCTCGTTCGCTGCCATTGTTATCGAAAGGAATTGAGAAGTCGGACAGGTACTCACTGAGTCGCTTAAAGAGGTTGTAAGCCTTGGTATTCTTAACCTTCTTACGCCCAATCTCCTGCCGTTGTTTCTCCATGTAGGCGGCTTCTTTCGTTAGTGCCCGCTTAAGGATTCGGTCATAAATATCCTCAATCCGGTCACGCACAACGCTTGTCATTTGCGTCATACCAACTTTTTTGAAGGCCTTACAG
>NZ_JAVRMB020000244.1:0-23093 GCF_031844845.1 Endozoicomonas sp. | reverse complement strand
GAAAACATAAGCTGCATTAATGGTCGGCCAGGCATGCACTTGTGGAATATTCTTGTGCTCGCCGTGCTCCGGGTAAATCTCAACTGGGATTATGATCGACTTCGCGAAATGGCCAGTCATCATGCCATCATCCGTGCCATGCTTGGGTACGGCAGCTATGACCCTTATGAATACAAGCTTCAGACGATTAAGGATAATGTCTCACTGCTATCCCCAGAACACAGGCAGAATCCGAGCGAGAAACCAGTCCGGGATTCAGGGCAGCAAAGAGACAACATTCAGCCGTGGAATCAGCCATTAACGCCCTTGAAGTGCATGGCCTTGATAAATGCCCGGATCATGGTATCGATGGCTTCAAGCGGTATGTGGCTCTGGGAGTGCTTGCCGAAATATTCAGAAACTGGGTGCAGAGATCCAAAAACCGGAACGCAAGAAAGCAGAAAAACGTAAACTGCGGCTCTGCGCCTAATAGCATGACAGACTGACTCTAAAAAACGGGGAGTCAGTAGTCCTGCAATGAGATTAAGAAATGAATCGGCAATGGCTGAGGCTTGTCTTCGGGTTGAAACTGGCGGTTTCATGGTTTTCTTAAAAAATTGGGGTGTTGAACACGATTAAATTCACGGACTGATCAATATTTGCACAATTAGTTCGGGCTCTGTTTGATTACTGTAGAAAAAGAAGGGCTTTCCGTTCAGGCACTATTTAATAGCAAGTATGGGTCAGAGCAGAGTTGCCATTAAATACCTATAAAGCCACAGGCCCTGGAATGCTTGGGCTAAAACTGTCCGAAGTATTGATGGATAAAATCGGATATAAATCAACTCTCGCAAAACCAGAAAAGGAATATCCGATTTGAACAGAGTAATTTATGCCCACCTGGTGGGCATAAGTCGTTATTTTGGCTCGAACTATTTGCTGAAGGATTTATTGCTCTTTACTCTTGATTCAAACCGCAATCTATCCTTATTCGTTATAATCCAAGGCTCAAGCTGCCTTTATGAAAGTCCTCAACACAATACATTACTTTGAAAACAGAGAAATGATTGTATTATTGCGACCCAAAGACCCGTACAGGGCGAGTCTAGCAAGGCTGGTTGCGTTCGTTGCATTTTTTTCAACTGAGCAGGCGAATTTGATGTTTGAATGGCATGATTCATCGCCATTAGAAATTATGCTAAAAGCAGGTAAACCTCTTCTGCTGTGAATCAAATACGTACCATACCGTGTACTAAACTTATTCAATAGTTATAGCCAACGATTATGTATATCGTTGAAACACTTATGGAAAGGTGGCATGGATGCGCTCAATCCACACTCTGTTTACTTTACTGTTTTCGGCGATGGGTATTTGCGCTGTGGCAATGTTTACTGTCACGCTGAAAGTGGCTGATTTACGACAGGAGAGTCGTCAATATCAAAACCAGTTGTATCAGTACTATCGCCTGTCCCATGAATTAAAACAAAGCTCAGATCACTTAACTAAATTTGCTCGAGCCTATAGTGTGACAGGTGATCCTTACTGGGTTGAGTTATTCAACCATGTTCTCCATGTTCGTAATGGGCAATCGTCTATACCGAAAGGAAACGACTATGAATACTGGGATGTAGTAAGCAGTGAGAGCACGCTATTTACTGGCCATAACGACTTAGCCAGTAAGCCTTTGTTTGATCGTATACGACGTTCAGGGATCGCTCCTGTAGAGTTTCTTGAGTTGAAGAATGCCCTGATGTTGTCAGATGAATTGGTTTTGCTTGAGCGTGAAGCCCTTATGGCTGTTAAAGGGTTTAAAAAGGGGGAGGATGGTGAATTTACTGATTTAAGTTCACCTGATCTCGAGCATGCTCGCTCGTTGCTGTATGGCAAAAAGTATTTTTCTGAAAAAGCCAAAATAATGAGCGCAATAGGGGCGTCGCATACTGCGATTGTTGAGCGAATAGAAGCACAAATTGGTGTTGTGAGCAAAAAAGAAGCACGCTACGCGATGGTCAGCTCTGTGTTGGTCGCCACTTTATTAAGTATTATTATCCTTTCTTTTATTTTGCTGTGGCGGTTATACATTGGCCCATTGAGCCAGATGCTCAAAACGGTGGTATCACATGTTAACCGTCAAGATTATGCGTTTACCCTGACGCAAAAGGCGTATGCTGAACTGCAGCAGTTTATTGACAGTCTTAATATTGTGTTCCATCACATAGCAGAACAATTAAGTCATAATACCCTGGACAAAGATTTCAATATTGTAATGAGAACCAATCAGTCTACTCAATCGTTGTGCCAGGGGGTTACTCAGTTTATTTTGCGTCAATTCCCAATCGAAATGGTTGGTATATATATCCATCGTGATTCTGAATTAAAACGTATTTCAGGTGTGGGATATGGCGATGGCATCATTACCTTGACTCAAGACGCTTCTTCTACTCATATGGGCGTGTTGATGTCGGGCCGACCATACAGCATGAAAAAACTGCAAGGCAAATACCACATCGAATTAAGTGGCGGGCAACTAGAGATTAATGAAATTTATTACTTACCACTATGGGTGAATGACCAGCCTGTTGCGTTGTTAGAAATAGGCACGTTGCATGAACTATCCCATCAGCAATATCAACAGCTTACTCAAATGCTGGATGATTTGTCTGTCAGCATTCAGCTGAGTCAAAATGTCGAAATGCAAAGAGCCGCAGAACAGAAGGTGATGGAACAATCGCAGTTAAATCAGGAAATATTGAATGCAACACCTAACCCTATGTATTGTTTATCACCGAATGGACAGTACCTGACGGTGAATGCGAAGTTTTGTGATCTTGTTGAGCTTTCTATGCCTGAGGTCTTAGGTAAAACCCCCGGGGAAATATTTGATACTAAAGCGGCGAATACCTTTTCAGAAGCCCATAAAGCGCTTTCTTTAAAGCAGGGGAATCAAGACTATGAATTGATGTTGGAAGATCAGGCGGGTAAGCAAAAAACCCTTTTGGTTAACGAAGCATCCTTTGACAACCCGCAAGGCCAAATCGATGGTATTGTCGGTATTTTACTCGACCTTACGGATCGCAAACAAATGGAAGAGGATTTGCGAGAAGCGAAAGAGAACGCCGTTGCAGTGAGTCGGGCGAAAGGTGATTTCCTGGCTAATATGAGCCATGAAATCAGAACGCCGATGAATGCCATATTAGGTATGGCGCATTTAGCGCTCGATACGGAATTAGACGCGACTCAGCGTAATTATATTTCACGTATTAATCAGTCAGCAAAAAATTTACTTGGCGTTATTGACGATATTTTAGACTTCTCGAAAATTGAGGCAGGCAAGCTTGCGGTAGAAAACATTTCTTTTAACCTGAATGAGGTGCTGAACAATTTAACCAGCGTAATCTCATTAAAGGCACAGGATAAAGGAATGGAGTTCTTACTCGATATTGATCCTGAAATCCCGGCTGGTTTGATGGGTGATCCGCTCAGGTTAGGGCAAGTGCTGGTGAATTTATGCGGCAATGCAGTGAAGTTTACCGAGGAAGGTGAAGTGATGGTGTCCTGTTCGCTGGTTCAGGAAAGTGGCGATAGTGTCACACTTCGTTTTTTGGTTAAGGATACTGGAGTTGGCATTAACCGAGATAAAATTGACACTTTATTTACGTCATTTTCACAAGCCGACACCAGTATTACACGGCAGTTTGGTGGAACGGGGTTGGGTTTAAGCATTAGTAAGCAATTAGTTGAACTCATGCATGGAGAGCTAAGTGTGGAGAGTGTCGAAGGGCAAGGTTCAATTTTCTCTTTCACCATTGTGTGTGGTCAGCAAGAGGCCAAAATTCGGGATAGGTTTCAACCGATCAATGCGTTAGCCGGGAAACGGGCTTTGATCGTTGATGATAATCAATCGGCGCGCAATATTATGCTAACGCTATTGACGACGATGCATTTCGAAGCAAAAGCTGTGAGTAATGGCTTTGAAGCGCTTGATGAATTGCAGAACAGCCAATTCGATATGATATTTGCTGATTGGAATATGCCGGGCATGAATGGATTGGAATTATTTAAGAAGGCAAAAGATCAGCAGTTAGCTCAGCAGGCCAGACACTTTTTGGTGACCGCATACGGGCATGAGATTCCGTTAGAAAATGAATATGGTGAATGGGTCGAAGCTCTGATAGCTAAACCCATATGCCCATCCAATTTGCTTGATGCAATTATGGTGAGTTACGGTTTTGGATATCTTTTTGATTCTGAATCCCAGGTCTCCACGGTCAAGCCCTGGTTTAGTCGACAGAAAGTCTTATTGGTAGAAGATAATCATATTAACCAGGAAGTGGCAGTTGGACTGTTAAACAACACCAATCTTGATATTAGTATCGCAGAGAATGGCCAGATAGCAGTCGATATGATGGCAGGAAATAGATTCGATATAGTGCTGATGGATATGCAAATGCCGGTCATGGATGGTGTTACGGCTACGCAGAAGATACGCGCTATGGACAGAGGAGAATCTGTTCCTATTGTGGCAATGACCGCAAATGCTATGACAGGTGACGTTAGCAAATGCATACAGGCAGGAATGAACGACCATATCGCCAAACCAATCAATGTCAGTAATCTCTACCGGATGCTGAGAAAGTTCCTTACTGAATCTGCTGCTAACACCCACGATGAGTCAGTAACAGCGAACAACGCTATTGATGATACTCCGTCTGATTACCCCAGATTAACGGGCATTGATGTCAAACAAGCCTGTTGTGACATAGGGTTAGATACCGATAGTTACACTGATATTTTACATCTTTTCTTACAAGATCAGGCGAAAGATCTTGAGCTTCTCAATGATGTATTAAACCAAAGAGATTGGGATACTGCAGCTCGTATGGCCCACACGCTTAAGGGGTCTTCGGCTAATCTGCGCGTTGACACTATCTACAAACTTTCGCTGGCGATGGAAGACTGTATTGATCAAAAAGTGGTGCCGGGTAGTGATCTATTGGAGAAAGCCAGGTTGGAAATTGAAAGATTGCAAAGTGAGCTTCAGGCCTGGCTGCATGAAAGTGAGAGCAAAGACGAAAAAGAGTAAGCCTGCGGAACTTCCGAGCCCGTTAATAATTTTGAGTAAACATTACGGGTTGTTTAAACCTGAAATTGTTATCCATACGCAGATTGTAGTGGTTGATCATGGTAAGATTCGATCAGCTTTTTGTGCACTATAAGACAGAATTACTTCCTGTTGATTCTTATTTTCCGGTTAGTGTCAGTGACGACAACGGTCAGGAAACCTCGATGACCGTTATTTAGTTTATTTGTTTCAGGTGTTTTCTATTCATGTCCCGTTATGCCGCCAGTGTTCAATATGATGGCTCCCTGTTTTATGGTTGGCAGATTCTCAAAACCGGTTTGCCAACGGTTCAGGCTGCGGTTCAAATAGCGCTGTCCAACGTTGCGAACCATCCAGTCTCTGTGATTTGTGCGGGAAGAACCGATGCCAGGGTGCATGGTTGTAACCAGATTATCCATTTTGATTCAGACTCTGTTCGTACCGAGCGAGGGTGGGCTTATGGCGCTAATGCTAACTTGCCCGATGAAATCGCCATAAACTGGGTAAAGCCTGTTTCTGATGATTTTCATGCGCGTTTTTCGGCTCTGTGGCGTCGCTATCGTTATGTTATTTATAACCATCCCATTCGTCCGGCTCATTTATCAAAAGGTGTGACCTGGGACTACCGGCCGCTGGATGTTGAACGTATGCAGGCTGCGGCTGAACACCTTCGGGGAGAGCATGACTTTACGTCCTATCGTACCATTCAGTGTCAGGCCAAAAATCCGGTTCGACAGGTGGCCCGGCTGGATATCTCCCGCCACGGGCCACTGATCGTGATTGATGTTCAGGCGAATGCCTTTTTGCATCATATGATTCGAAATTTTGCTGGCGTATTAATGGATATTGGGTGTGGCAAGCGCGAGCCCATCTGGGCTAAAGAGGTGCTTGATGCACGGGATCGTGCCCGGGGAGGGGTGACCGCTTCACCCTGTGGGCTTTATTTTGTGGACGTTGGTTATGATAAGGTGTTTGAACTGCCCGCCAGTGAATCTAATCCTCATTTTATTGCGTCTTTGATCCCTCTTTGAGTGGATTCAGGTGCAGTAATTACCGAAATGTTCTGCTAATATCAACGGTCGCTCTGGGGGCTCCCTGAGGTTATTGTTGCCGTTTCCATGCTCGACATGGGAACGCTCAGTGATTGGCTCTGTGTGTCCACGCAGAGTATGAAAATGAGAATGCCGTGAAATGGATGTATCGCCTCGTATAAAAATCTGTGGAATTACCAACGTTGAAGATGGCCTCGCGGCAGCTGAATATGGTGCTGATGCCATCGGGCTGGTGTTTTACCAGAAGAGTCGTCGATATGTAACGGTTGAGCAGGCTACCGAGATTGTCCATGCTCTGCCACCTTTTATATCGGTGGTTGGGCTCTTTGTGGATGCCTCGGATGAACTGATTCAGTCAGTACTGGATTCAGTGCCTCTCTCTCTTTTGCAATTCCATGGTAACGAGTCTGAAACGGAATGCTCTCGTTGGGGGCTACGCTACCTGAAAGCTTTTCGTGTCAGGCCGGATGTGCCGGTGGAAGAAATGGTAGCACCTTATGTGTCTGCCAGTGGATTTCTCCTGGACAGCTATAAGCCCGGAGAGATGGGTGGTACCGGAGAGTCTTTTGACTGGGCGTTGATTCCCCGAGAGCTGAAGAAGCCTGTGGTGTTGGCCGGAGGCCTGAGTCCTGACAATATTGCTCAGGCAATTAACAGGGTTCGACCCTATGGAGTTGATGTCAGCAGTGGTGTTGAAAGCCAGGCTGGCATTAAGGATCACGATAAAATCAAAGCCTTTATCAAGGCGGCGGGAAGATGATGGTCGATCAAAAAAGTTCAGATTCTTTGTTCAGTGGCTTGTATGAACAGCCGGATTTAATGGGGTATTTTGGCCGTTACGGTGGTCGTTTTGTTGCCGAAACCCTCATGGGCGCGTTGGAAGAACTTGATAGCACCTGGCGTGAACTCTGGCAGGATGAGACCTTTCAGGCTGATTTTCATCGGGATCTGACGGACTTTGTCGGACGACCATCGCCGCTTTACCTGGCAGAACGCTGGACCCATGAACGGGGTGGCGCAAAAATCTACCTGAAGAGGGAAGACCTCAATCATACCGGTGCCCATAAAATTAACCATGCGGTTGGTCAGGCGCTGCTGGCCAAACATATGGGTAAAACCCGGATTATTGCTGAAACCGGTGCTGGTCAGCACGGTGTTGCTTCAGCAACCGTGGCCGCACGACTGGGCCTTGAGTGTGTGGTTTATATGGGCGCCAAAGATATTAAGCGTCAGGCGCTCAATGTCTATCGAATGAAATTACTGGGCGCTACTGTGGTACCCGTGGAAACCGGCTCCCAGACACTCAAAGATGCCATTAATGAAGCATTAAGGGATTGGGTTACTCGCCCTGAAGATACTTTTTATCTGCTGGGAACGGTCTGTGGTCCATCACCTTATCCAGAAATGGTTCGCAACCTGCAAAGCATTATCGGTCGTGAAGCCCGGCGACAGATTCTTGAGAAAGAGGGTCGTCTGCCCGATGCCCTGGTGGCCTGTGTTGGTGGTGGCTCTAATGCCATGGGGTTGTTCTATGAATTTATCCGTGATGAAAGTGTCAAACTCTACGGTGTTGAGGCTGCAGGTCATGGCGTGGATACCGATAAGCACGCTGCCCGGATGACCTCTGGCCGGCCAGGTGTGTTGCAGGGTGCCAGAACGTATTTGATGACGGACGACCATGGGCAGATTATCGAAAGTCATTCCGTTTCTGCCGGGCTGGATTACCCGGGAGTAGGGCCTGAACACAGTTACCTTAAGGATATTGGCCGTGCCGAATACCCTTACGCGACGGATGATGAAGCGTTGGCTGCGTTCAGAAAACTGACCCGGCTTGAAGGGATTATACCTGCCCTGGAAAGTGCCCATGCTTTGGCCTGGGTTGAAAAGCTGGCGCCCACCATGGATAAGGATCAGATTATTATCTGCAATCTGTCTGGCCGTGGTGATAAGGACATTCATACCGTTGCAGCCATTGATGGTCTGGAAATATAAGGGGGGGGGGGGGCGATGAGACTTAAACACTGCTTTGAAGCATTGCAGGCTCGTGGACGTAAGGCGTTGATTCCTTATATTCTTGCGGGTGATCCTCCGGAAAAGACCGTTGAGGTGATGCATCAGCTGGTGGCCAGCGGTGTAGATATTATCGAGCTGGGTTTTGCCTTTTCCGATCCGGTGGCGGATGGTCCGGTGATTGCTCAGGCTCATGAGCGCGTGGTATCACAAGGCGTTACATTGGCTGACGTTTTTTCAATGGTTTCTGCCTTTCGCGAGAGTGATAATGCGACACCTATTGTATTAATGGGCTACCTTAATCCCGTAGAAATTATGGGTTACGAGGTCTTTGTTGAGCGTGCCAGTCAGGCGGGTGTTGATGGTGTGTTAATGGTTGACCTTCCCCCGGAGGCTGCAGGAGAACTCCTGTCTCTGCTTCACGGTCATGGAATGGATATGATCAACCTGATTACGCCAACCACATCCGATGAGCGAATTCAGAAAATTTGTAATGTCGCCAGTGGTTACCTGTACTACGTTTCCCTGAAGGGAGTGACGGGTGCAGCGACCTTGAATACGGTGGAAGTTGCAGAGCGGGTGAAGCACATCAAACGTTTTACTGAAGTCCCTGTCAGTGTGGGCTTTGGGATTCGTGATGGTGAATCTGCAGCTGCCATCAGTCAGGTTGCTGATGGTGTTATTGTCGGTAGTGTGCTGGTGTCTGAATTGGCAAAATTTGCTGATGAAGGTCAGGACTGTATTGAGCGTGTATCTGACCGTGTTCGTGAAATGCGCTCAGCAATGGACAGATAAAGGAAGTTGCAATCAAGAATATACCATCGTCATCCCCGCGAAGGCGGGGATCCACGGTTCGTGGTAGATTTCCGCCTTCGCGGGAATGACGGAGGGCTGGTACTTTCTATAATGTCACTTCCCTGACTCGTATGAGACAGGGTTTCCCCTGTCTGCTTTTCAGGTGGCCGAAGCGCTATGCTCGGGAGATATCGTTCTCCCCGTAACAGGATGAACAAATGAGCAACTGGCTAGTTAATAAACTGATTCCATCGTTATCACGTTCTGCCAGTGAGCAGAAAAATAGCAGTGTGCCAGAAGGCTTATGGCGCAAGTGCGTGAAATGTGAAGCGGTTCTCTATCGCCCGGAGCTGGATCGAAATCTTGGGGTGTGCCCCAAGTGTCAGCATCATATGAGAATCAGTGCCCGTATACGGCTGGATTATTTTCTTGATCAGGAAGGAAGAGAAGAGCTCTTTACTGAGCTTGAGCCTAATGATCGTTTAAAGTTTCGCGACACCAAAAAGTATCGAGACCGCCTTGTTGCTGCGCAGAAGCAAACCGGTGAAAAGGATGCTTTGATTGCCATGCGTGGGTCGGTTGAAGAAATTCCGGTGGCCGCTGTTGCTTTTGAGTTTTCTTTTATGGGTGGTTCCATGGGGTCTGTGGTGGGTGAAAAATTTGCCCGTGCTGCAGAGCTTTGCCTGAAAGAAAGAATGCCGCTGATTTGCTTTTCTGCCAGTGGTGGTGCGCGGATGCAGGAGGCACTGTTTTCGCTGATGCAAATGGCGAAGACCAGTGCGGCGCTGGAAAGGATGAAGCAGGCTGGTGTTCCTTATATTTCTGTGATGACTGATCCGGTTTACGGTGGTGTATCTGCCAGTCTCGCCATGCTGGGTGATGTGAATATGGCTGAGCCCAAGGCATTGATTGGCTTTGCTGGTCCCAGAGTTATTGAGCAGACCGTTCGGGAAAAACTGCCGGAAGGTTTTCAGCGCAGTGAGTTCCTGCTGGATCATGGTGTGATTGATATGATTGTGGATCGAGCTGAAATGCGTTCCACCGTGGCAAGACTGCTTCGGAAGATGCAGGGCAAACCTGAATCTGATGTAGTCTTTTCTGATACTGAAGCTGTCGCTTAAATATAGCGGGTCGATTTTCCATTCCGGAGAATCGACGACCCGGATGGAAGCTGCAATTAAGAATACATCATCGTCCTCCTTGTGAAGGAGGTTGTCGCAAAAGGGTAAATTGAGACGTAACCGGCTCCCCACTATACACCGTCATCCCCGCTACACACCGTCATCCCCGCGCAGGAGGCTGTCACAAAACCCTCGTTCCCATGCTCTGCGTGGGAATGCATACGGATCTGGCCGCACGTGGAGAAACCTCTCCTTGCCCGAATCTGTGGGGGTTTCAGGCTGGTTATTCACTTGTGGCGAGTACGGTATGCATTCCCACGCAGAGCATGGGAACGAGGTTTAATCAGCATTTTAGACCTTTTGCGACAACCTCGCAGGCGGGGATCCACTGCTCACGATGGATTCCCGCCTGCGTGGGAAGGACGGCAGTGGTAGTAACCGGCATTTAAGGCCTTTTGCGACAACCTCTTTCGCGGGAAAGGCGGCAGTGGTATAAGTCGGCATTTAAGGTCTTTTGCAACAACGATCTGGACGTAGGTCGGTTCGCTTGCGAGCCGACTCGTGACCCAGCCGGCATGTAATAATCAAAGTCTGGTGACGTAGGTTGGGTCGAGCGAATGCGAGCCCCAACAAACTATCTGTAATCATCGGTAAAATTCCTCGTTCCCACGCTCTGCGTGGGAATGCATACGTCTGGAGATGTGACGTTGACCTCCTTTGAGAAGCCTGTAAAAAACCTTTCCCAGTGGTTAACCTGGATGGAAGAAACCCGACCTGAGCATGAGGTCGATTTTGGTCTCGACCGAATTCGGCTGGTGGGTGAAAAGCTGGAATTACTTAAACCGGCACCCTTTGTCATTACCGTTGGGGGAACCAATGGTAAGGGTTCAACGCTGGCGGTTCTGGAAGTCATATTGATGGCTGCGGGCTATAAGGTTGGATTATTCACATCCCCCCATTTTTTCAAGTTTAACGAGCGAATTCGTATAAATGGCGAACAGGTAGCTGATGATTGGCTGTGCGACTCATTTGAGAAGATTGATGACGGTCGAAAATCAACGTGGCTAACTTATTTTGAATTTGCCACGCTGGCTGCGATTGATTGTTTCAAAAGAGCGAACGTCGATATTGCCCTGATGGAAGTGGGCTTGGGTGGGCGCCTGGATGCCACGAATGTTGTTGATCCGGATGTTTCTGTGATTACCACCGTTGCTTTGGATCATCAGGAATATCTTGGCTACAGCATCGAGGCTATTGCCAAAGAGAAAGCTGGAATATTTCGTGCTGATAAACCAGCGGTCTTCGGCGATCAGCCAATACCCAATACTGTGACCGATATAGCTGGGCGACTTGGTACTCAGCTTCATTGCAAGGGAGAGGCTTTTTCACTGGAAAGAAAGGGTGATAGCTGGAACTGGTCAGGAGTAAATGGGCAAGGGTTAGCTCTGAGGTTTGATGATCTGCCAAACCCCGGTGTTGTTATTGATAATGCGGCAACTGCGATTCAGGCGCTGCAGTTTTTACCCGAACCTGTGACTCGTGAGGCCATGATAAAAGGCTTGTCGCGGATATCTGTAACCGGACGGTTCCAGAAAATTTTCATGGAAAATGGTTCTGGTGGATCAATAGAAGTAATACTTGATGTTGCCCACAATCCTCAGGCCGCTGAAATGCTAAAACAGAAGTTGGATGAAGCGCCTGTCGCTGGCAAAACACGAGCTGTACTGGCCATGTGTAAAGACAAGGACTATATGGCAGTCGTCGACTGTCTAAGCGGTAATATTGATGAGTGGTATGTAGCGCAGTTTGATTCACCAAGAGCGTTACCGACCGGAGAGCTTTCGGGAAACCTGATTGCCAGGGAATATCGAGTCAATGATTTTGAGCGTGTTGAGGATGCCTTAAAGCAGGTATTGATCCACTCAAAGCAGGGAGATCGTGTTCTGGTGACGGGTTCTTTTATGACGGTTTCTGCGGCCTTGATCGCTTGCCAGTCATAATCAGGTGCCTGCACCGTATACCGGGATCGTATACTCTGTGACATCTCGTTCCCATGCGCAGCGTGGGAATGCATACCCATCTCAGCTTGAGCTCATGTATATTCTTTGCGTCAGCGGCTCCGTCCGCTGTACGTTGTTGTCCGGTGGTTATTTGGAAAGATGATTTACGATCTGGATAAGCAGCTCCTCAGTCTTGTCGAAGCGTTGGTTAGCCTCATGCCTGAACTGGTCCAGATCGGTTTCTATTTTTTGAAACCTTTCTCGCTGCTCATTAAGTACAAGAGAAACAACGCCATGAGTAGCTTCAAGAATTTTATTGTTTTCGTGGAAGGCATGGTCAAGATCATTATGCTTAGACTGAAGGTCTTTTACTTTAGCTTCCAGGGACATACTTACTACCTATTCTTGTTCGCGGTAGAGACAGAATAGCAGAGAGTAGCGCAGGGACACCTGACACCAGTGTCATCGCGCCGATCGTTTCTGCTGTGTCCAGCTGTAGAAATCAGTTTCGTATAATGGTTCTACCATATTGAGATCTCCAAATTCTGTTGTGTTCTTTATTCTTGTAGGTTCAGATGGAATTCACTTAAGATGCAATAAGTTTAAAGGGTGGAGCTGCAAACCTTCCTGGAAGTTCCTTCATGAACTTTGGTGTACCTGAGGCGACGTTAAATCAGATACGGCAATGCCTTGCAGGTTTTCCTGAGATAGAGACAGTGGTTGTTTTTGGTTCAAGAGCAACGGGCTGTTACCGTTCTGGCTCGGGTATTGGTCTGGCAATCTGGTTGAATCGCCCGGTCAACGGCTCTCTGGGCAGGGTAGCGGTGGCACTGGATGAATTGCCCACGCCCTCCTGTTCACTATCACGGGATTAACCATGAGCCACTCAGGCGGCATGTCGATACCATTGGACAGCCTCTGGATTTTTACTGATTTGCAGGAAGCATCTCTGCTTGACCTGTTTACAGCCGATTGAAATTATGTACAGAGTAAACTTTTATACACTGCTATTCTGGAGCGCAACTTGGGCGAAGGATTGAAACAACGATTGCTGGGTGCCGTCGTATTACTGGCCTTACTGATTATTCTTGCGCCCGCGCTGTTCAGGGGAGGGGAGACCCATCCTCTGGCTTCTTCAGCACCGACTCCTCAAGCGCCGCGTCTGGAACCCCCGCCTGTACCGGCCTTTGTGGATCAGCTAAGTGTTCTTCCCGATAGGGTTGAAGTGGTCTCAACGTCTTCAGAAGAAGTGCTTGAGCAAGATGAGGCAGTAAAGCCGGTTGGTGTGGATGATAAGGGGCATCTGAAAGCATGGTCGCTTCAGCTGGCAACCTTTTCTGAGAAAAACAACGCCCGCAACCTTGAGTATCAGCTGAAAAAGCAAGGCTATAGCACCTATCAGAAAAAGATCTCCACTGAAAAAGGTAAAAACTTCTATCGGGTTTACATAGGGCCAGAAGCGCGGCCTGATGAGTTGCAACAGTTGAAGGTGGCTATCAATAAAGAGTTGGGGCTTGAGGGTATCATTGTTCGTTTCGTGCCATGAAACAGGCTGAACGCTGGCTGAAATATCGGGATAACCGGCATAATACCGCTCACGACTATGGAAAGAAATTTGCAGAAGTCACGCTGACATTGTTGAAGCACTGGCGTGGTGCGCAATACCTGAGTATTTCAAAAAGAACATCTTTGCTTGATATGAAGTGCTTTATATCACACAGGGCGATGATAAATCCTGAGTGGGCCTTTTCTGGTGTTTTATTTGTTGAGTCTTGCTGCTCAAGATCAACTGTGAGCGGTGAGGCAGCAGCTTAATATCATTTGCTGTTAGCCATTCCCTAAACAACGCCAACTCAAATAAACGGAGCTATAAAGGTAGAACAGCATCAAGAATGGTCAAGAAGAAAGGCTTGACCCCGGTTTTTACCCATTATTGTTCAGGCACTGGCCTGGCACAGCATACCGGAGCATTTTCGAACGAATGTTCAGTTGAATTATCAGATTCTCTGGCAAAGCCAACCCTGACTAGTTCTACCTGGAATTAATAAACGACATTTCTCATGCAAAATGAAAGACCTGACCCCGGTTTTTAGAAAATAATGGGCTACACCTTCAGTGCTGGTGATGTTTTAGCCGATGGGGTGGGGATACTGGACTATCTTGGGGTGTATATGGTGTATCAGAGCAGTATTTGAAAGCAGAGTGATTTATGAGCAACTATATGTGGATGCCAGCCACCAAAAAGGCATCAAGACCCAAAGTTTCGGCAGAGACCAAGGCATTCCTCAAGGGGCAGGCCGACAAGTGGGTTGAGGAATGTTTGAAACCAAAGCACATCCAGCCGCCGCCTGAAGGCCACGATTTCAATTATCTGGTGGATATTTTTACCAAGTGGCATAGCAGCTTTTTTTACTTCTGTGGTACCTATCATTGCCCAAGCCCAAGGGCCATTAGTTCATCCTTTGAACAGAAGTTTGCCAGGATGAACTACACCGGAAATTACAGGTACACCCTCGCCTATATGCGCCATACCGGCCAGTGGATCGAGATATTCCATGATCTGGATTCACCGGCGTGTTTTGAGGTGATTGCCAACGAGCCTTATTTTATTCCATAACGGGTTATCTTCATGGCAAAGACGAAGAAGAAGTCAAAGAAAAAGCCACCCAAGGTTAAAAAACTGCTAACCCCGGAACAGAAGCGAATAAAAAAAGAAGCCAAAGCCGAACGACAGAAGAAGTATCAGTGGATATGTATCAATGGCAAGCAGGTCAGGATAAAAAGACCACCCTCTGACGAGGAGCTTTTGGCTGAGGAGGAAATGATCCGCAACGCCGATCCAATCTGGCTGCACCAGAATGAACTGTGGGAGTATATGCAACCCGAAACTGATCTGTGGAATGATGATCTTCCGGAAGATACTCGGTATGCCGAACTTGTCGAGGACTTTTGGGAATATCCCGAACCTGAGTGGTTGCAGTGTGAGAAATCGGAAGGTAAACCATCTGCCAAATTCTCTGAGGTCGATGATCAGGAAATTCCCTTCTGAGTCAGGAAGAGATTTCTGGTTCAGAAAGGACTAAAATTTCACTGCAACTTTCTCTACAAAAAAAGCCAACACTGAGCTGAAGAGCTATTAATTATGATCATTTCACTCAATGTCAAACTGGTAGATGGTATCTACCATGAGGATGACTGGAAATGCGAAATTGAGCTGGACGAAGCGGAAGCGTTTCTGGAAGATCTTCATTTAGCCATTCAGGATGCCGTGGGTTTTGGTAATGACCATCCCTATGTTTTTTTTGTGGCCAGGGGATCGAGGAGTTCCAGGCGGGAAAGCTTTCCCTGTGATAATAGTGGCCATATAGAGACGAAGCTCAAAGAACTGTATCCCCTGGAAAACAGCAACAGACTGTTTTACCGGTTTGATTTTGGGGATGAGTGGATATTTCAGATCGGCAGAAGCAGAAAGAAGCCTAAAGAGCCTGAGCCCGGTACAAAATACCCACGAGTGGTGTCTGAAGAAGGGGTTAAGCCCACACAGTATCCATCCGCTGAATATTGAGTCTTCCCGGAAAAGAATGCGAGGAACGAAATCCTTCCTCACCACCAAATCCAAGCATATTATGCCGTTGTACCTACCTGGCTGACCCTGGTGCCCTGTGGGGCCTCAACCTGTTTTGAACGAGATTGCGCCTCAGTCTCGTTCAAAGGACTCATTTGTACTGGCTCTCTGGATAATCCGTGGCGGTCACATAAAGGTAAATTATTTGTTTGTTTTAAAAAGGTATTCTTCCGGCGTGTAAACCGGCAGTTCTGAGGCAGAAAATCTTTTACATTGCCACTGGATTTACTTTGTTACAGTGGTTCAAAATGTAGAGTGCCAACCCTGTCTGCAGGATAGGTGTATCAAGGATGATCAATGGTTGGCTTCCCAGTCATCTTATGCAGTGTGCCGCCACAATTATTCCAACGTCAACTCAACAAACTCATCCCAACTGACTTGGCTTTTTTATCAAAGGTTACTGTTTCATCACACCCTTTTTCAGCATTGATTAAACAGATCACCGCATCGCTAAAGTCACCATTTCCGTTTTCGTAGCGCTGGATTGCCTGAAAAGCCAGGTCACTGCGTTCCACCAGTAATTGCCTGGTGGTGATCAGCTGATGAAGAATGGACAGGAGTTCAGATTTTGTTTGCTGGTAGCATGAGCCAAGCACCCAAACGGTTTCAATAAGGACAATGAGTGATATAAAACCGGGTTGCTCTGCAGTCAGTCGGGTTTCAATTAATTGGCTGGCAAGTACTGACTGTTTCGAATCATCCTGCACTATATATCGAATCAGTATATTTGTATCCAAACCGGTCATCATTCGCAGCCTTTACGTATGATTGCCTGATTCATCTCTTCAACAGAGACTTTGCGTTTGGCTTTTACCCGTCCTTTCAGTGCTTGAACATCATTGCTGGCAACCAGCATTTCAAAGCGCCCTGGTGAAACTTCAATAAATTGAACCCGGTCACCTGCGCTCAGATTGAGGGCTGTGCGAATGGCTGCAGGTATGGTGATTTGACCTTTACTGGTGACAGTTGCTGCTGAAGTATTCATTGCCTTACCTTTAGCTAAATTCCTTACATTATTTGATTGTAGGGTAGTATTGATCTGCTTGCTATTTTTGTATTGGATCGGTTCAAAGCCGAAAGCGGTTCCATCAGCGCTATGTGTTGTTTGCTGTTATTGACGGAAACCATGAATACCGTATGCTTAGAAACCTGTCACCATAGGAATTGTCCCGAAATAAGATCCGCATTTTACTGCTGCTTGTAAAGGGCCGTTGCCCGCCACCCGCTGCTCGTCGCCCGAAAAAGCACAAGCGGCTCTGGCTTTTTCGGGTAACGGGCGGCGGGTAACGGACAATGTTCGTTGAAATGGGAAAGTTATTTAAGGACAGTTCCATCGCATTGTTCAGTTTGTTGTTAAGGAGTTTATAGTTGGCCTTCACCTGGATCGACTGGCTTATTGCCGGCATTGTTATTATTTCTGCCCTGATCAGTTTAAAGCGCGGCTTCTTTAAGGAAGTGCTTTCTCTGTTAACCTGGATTGCAGCCATTTTTGTCGCCTGGTCGTTTGGTGGGGCGCTGTCAGAAAGGTTTACGGACTACATTGCCACACCCTCTGTGCGAGTAATGGTATCTTGCGCCTTGCTGTTTATTGCAACGCTGATGGTGGGAGCACTGGTCAATCGCATCATCGGGGAGCTGGTTCAGGTGACTGGCCTTTCAGGGACAGATCGCATTCTGGGTATGGCTTTTGGTGGCTTGCGTGGCTGTCTTCTGGTCACTATTCTGCTCGGCTTGCTTACCCTTGCGCCCCTGGAACAGGATCCTGCCTGGAAGCAGTCCGTTCTTTTACCTCATTTTATGCTGCTGGCTGACTGGTCCAAGCAGACGGTTGCTGACCTGATGGGGCCATTAATGCAGGGCTGAGTTTTACCACAGGGTTTTCACATGCTGGTAAGCGAGTATTTTTTCATCCGCGGTGATTAGTGGTGCCGATAATGCTCTGGACTGAGCGACAATAATCCGGTCTGCCGGGTCTTTGTGGAATTCCCCGGGAAGGCGGGTTGATTCAATGGCCACCTTATTGCTTAAGGGCTCGAAATAGAGTGAATCCACTTGCCCTGCCAGCGCCAGCCAGGAATCCAGATCCATGGATAGTTTCAGACGGCCTTTGGCGACCAGCATGGCTATTTCCCAGCTGCTAATGGTTGAAACTATCAGGCCTCCGTTGTTTTCCTGTTCTTTTTCAATGGCATCCAGTGCTGCTGAACTTAGCAGGTCGCAGCCGGATAACCACCAGATCAATATGTGAGTGTCAAGGACGATCAATTCCCTGCCTCCCAGTCATCTTCGGCAACGGGGGCGGTGGGGTTATCGAAGGAAAGTACGGTTCCCTGTAATTTTTCCATAGAGGATCTTGATGCGTCATTGCAGGGTTTGATAACCAGTGATGGTTTGCCCTGTGATGTGATAATGGCCTGCTGGCCCGTTGCTTTAACTTCTTCCATTACCTTCAGTACTTCGCTGTTATCGAGAGAGTTATCAGGGTAAAAACTACCAGTAATACTATCTGGCGTATTGGCAATGTCCTTATGGCTGGAAATCTTGCCCTTTAAGCCTAACCCCCTGTTATTACCGGTTGTATCATAAGGTACTAGCCGCATGACCGGTTTTTTCCGCTGAGTAATGATGATGTCGGCGTTATCCTCCAGGGCCATCCGTACCAGTTCAGAAAGACGGGTTTTTGCCTCATGCATTCCTACCATAATCTGATTGGGTTCGTTCATTTCCATCCCCCAGGATAATTAGCTAATTAAACTAATTTAAACGTAGCCAAACGCCGTCAATTCTGCAAATTTTTTCCGATTTAGCGATCTTATGGTGAGTAGCGGTTTTCGTAACTCCATCATTTAGCGTATGATTTCAGGCTTTCCGTTATCGGGAATAGCGGATGTTCAGGTGGTCGAACAGGCAACCTTTTATTATTGGTATCATCTGCTCCGGTTTGTCCTGATAACGCTACAGCGGATCAATCCTGAGGACGACTACATGTGTGGAATTGTCGGTATTTCGGCAACGGTGAATGTTAACCAGCTGTTGTTCGATGCGCTGACTGTGCTACAACACAGGGGGCAGGATGCGGCAGGGATGGTGACACTTGATGAGGGTCGCTTCTTCCTGCGTAAAGATAATGGTCTGGTGAAGGATGTTTTTCGTACTCGCCACATGACGCGGCTGAATGGTACTTCCGGTCTTGCTCATGTTCGATATCCTACCGCAGGAACGTCCAGTTCCGCTGAAGCTCAGCCATTTTATGTTAACTCACCTTATGGTATTGCCCTGGCACATAATGGCAATCTGACCAATGCAGATGATATTAAACAGTCGTTGTATGAAAGTGACCTCCGGCATATCAATACCCATTCTGATTCTGAAATCCTGCTGAATGTTTTTGCCCATGAGCTGGTAAAGGAAGGCAAGCACAAGCCACAGGCTGAAGATATTTTTAATGCGCTTACCGGTGTTTACCAACGCTGTGAAGGTGGTTATGCGGTTGTTGCCATGATTAATGGCCATGGTATGGTCGGTTTTCGTGACCCTCAGGGTATTCGACCGTTAGTGTATGGAAAGCGGGAGTCAGAGAAGGGCACAGAATACATGTTTGCTTCTGAGTCAGTGGCTCTGGATGCGCTTGATTTTGAGCTGGTTCGTGATGTTGCACCGGGTGAAGCTATTTATATTGATGAGCAACGTCAGCTGCACAGTTACCAGTGTGTGCCCGGTAAGCTCACACCTTGCATGTTTGAATATGTCTATTTTGCCCGTCCGGATTCCAGTGTTGATGGTATTTTTGTTTATCAGTCCCGCCTGCGTATGGGGCAGACGCTGGCCAACAAGATTCTCCGGGAGTGGCCGGATCATGATATTGATGTAGTGATGCCGATTCCGGATACCAGCCGTAACTCTGCTCTTGAGATGGCGAGCCGGCTTGGTCTTCCTTATCGTGAAGGTTTTGTTAAGAACCGTTATATTGGCCGAACTTTCATTATGCCGGGGCAGGCTATTCGTGAAAAATCCGTACGACAGAAGCTGAATGCCATTGGTCAGGAGTTTGCCGGTAAGAATGTACTGCTGGTGGATGATTCTATTGTTCGTGGTACCACTTGTCAGCAGATTGTTCAGATGGCCCGGGATGCGGGTGCTAAAAAAGTCTATTTCTGTTCTGCAGCGCCAGCTATTCGTTATCCGAATGTCTATGGTATCGACATGCCCACCAGTGAAGAGCTGATTGCTCATGGACGTACAGATGAACAAATCGGAGAGCTCATTGGTGCCGATAAACTGATTTTCCAGGATCTGGAAGATTTGAAAAAAGCCGTGTCATCATTGAACCCTGCTATTGAAGACTTCGATTGTTCGGTGTTTGATGGTCATTATGTGGCCGGTAATATTGATGCAGCTTATCTTGCCCAGCTGGCTGCCAGCCGTAACGACAGCAGTCGTCAGTCGGATAGTGACATTATCGATCTTCATAACGAAGGTGATCTGTAGGTCAGTAATTCCGCAGGGATTGCTGACATTAAAGCTCGACAGCCTTTAAATGATTCAAGTGTCGGTAACCCTCAGGGTTACCGATCTACGTTGATTCAGGCTTGTATCGAAGGTCTTTCAAACTCATTCCTAACTCAATATCACCCTTCAGCGTTGCCAGGCGGACAGATAACTCAGCCTGATCTTTTTGTGCAAGCACCTTTTTCAAAGCCCCTTTAGGTTCAGCGCCCTCCACACTTTCCTCCCCTTTATCGAATATAGCCTTCAAACTACCATATTCTTTCATTAGCTCTGACGCCCCCTTTTTACCAACGCCTTCAACTCCGGGGATGTCTCCGACTCCGGAAAGACCCCAGTAATCCAGTAACTTATCCGGCGTCATTCCATACTCGTCAGTGACTGAAAGGGCGTTAAAGTTCACTTTCTGGAAATGATCCCGCTGTGTCACCAATGGTGAAGCCAGCAGCTGTCGGTAGGTTTTGTCTGTTGAGATAATGATGGTGTTCACATTGGCAGTGACAGCCCTGTGAGTTATTGCGCCAATAACGTCATCAGCCTCAACACCATTACGGCGAAATGTCATCAGGCCCATTTTTCTAAAAGCGTTGTTAAACTCTACCAGTCGTTTACGCAATATCTGAGGCATGGGTTTACGCTGGGCTTTGTACCCTGAAAGTAATTGGTGCCTCCAGGTGGGTGGGTCACCATCAAATACAATCAGAACATGGCTCGGGTTACACTCGTTGATTGCGCGCTGCACTGAAGAGAGTGTGGCTGAAAGGGCGCCATCAACCTGCTGGTTCTCATCAGCTGAAGCATCCTTTGAGGGTATTGCTGCATGGATACGACGTATCAGATTTAAAGCGTCGATCAATAGTAGAGTTGGTGCCATGTTGACCTGGTAGTCCAGTGGTGATTCTGCTGTTTAGACAATCATAACGGATATTTGCTCAAGGCAGGCTGTGGCTTTGATGTTTCTTCTGGTATGTTATCGAGCTTGACCAGGTATAAACCATAAAAAACACGAAGTAATTCAGGAAGTTCCATGAATGATCATGATTTGACTGATGTTGTCGTACCCCGTGGCGATTATTTTGGTGTTGAGGGTTCTCTGGGGTTTGCCACTCAGTCTATCCGGGCTGGATCATTTCGCAGTGATCAGCGTGAACACAGCGAAGCTATTTATCTTACTTCAAGTTTTGTCTATGACAGTGCTGCCCAGGCTCAGGCAGTATTTGCGGGTGATGAAGAAGGGAATGTTTACTCTCGGTACACCAATCCATCCGTGCGAATGCTGGAAGAGCGCATGGCGATTCTGGAGGGTGGAGAGCTAGCCTGTGCAACTTCATCGGGTATGGCCGCTATTCTGGGTGCCTGCATGGGATTACTGAAAAGTGGTGATCATGTCATTTGTTCCCGGAGCGTGTTTGGTACTACGTTTACCATTTTCTCTAAATATCTGGATAAATTTGGTGTGAAAACCACGTTTGTCGATCTGGTCGATTATCAGCAGTGGCGGGATGCCATTCGCCCTGAAACTAAGTTGTTGTTTCTTGAAACGCCATCAAACCCTATGAGTGAAGTGGCTGATATTGAGCTGCTGGCTGAGATTGCGCACAGTCATGATGCATTCTTGATGGTTGATAATTGTTTCTGTACTCCAGCGTTACAGAAACCATTGGCGCTGGGCGCTGACCTGGTGGTTCATTCTGCGACGAAGTACATTGATGGCCAGGGACGCTGTATGGGCGGCATCGTGGTGGGTCGTGACGCCCTGGTGAATGAAGTGCATCTCTGGCAGCGGGCAGCGGGTGCTACTATGAGCGCTTTTAATGCCTGGATTTTTTATAAGGGTCTTGAAACCCTTTCTATCAGAATGGATGCCCACTGTCGCAATGCCATGGAGCTTGCGCTCTGGCTCGATCAGCATCTGGCGGTTGAAAAGGTGCATTACAGTGGCTTGCAATCACACCCGGGTCATGAGCTGGCTAAGAAACAGCAAAAGGCCTTTGGTGGGGTGCTTTCCTTTACCGTTAAAGGGGAGCGGGAGGCTGCGTGGCAGGTGATTGACAGTGTTGAGATTATGTCCCGCACAGCGAATCTGGGGGATACCCGGACTACCATTACCCATCCGGCGACAACTACTCATTGTCGTCTGTCTGATGAGGATAAAATGAAGTCTGGTATTACTGAGAACCTGGTTCGGGTAGCGGTGGGTCTTGAGGATATTGAAGACCTGAAGGCAGACCTTGAGAAAGGTTTGAGGCGATTGCTTTAAGAGAAAGGGAATTCAGCTTCTTTCGACTTAGGGGAGTGGCATTGAGAAAGTGCCAGTCCTCCGACATTCCCATGAAGGAGACTGTCGAAAAAACCTCCGAACTCGTTCCCACGGTTCCCGTGGGAATGCATACCGAACCCACCACAAATGAAACAGCCGCGTGAAACTCCGGCACATCCATGCAGAGTAAGGTGACCCTTGTTGTCATCCTTTGCGTGGGAATTCAGGCTACGGAGTATCAACAAAGCCCTGAGGCATATGGCCAGCTCCGTATGCATTCCCACGCAGAGCGTGGGAACGAGGTTACAAATGAAACAATCTCGGGCAAAGAGAAGTTGCCCCTCATACGGCCAGCTCCGTACGCATTCCCACGCAGAGCGTGGGAACGAGATTTTAACCTCGTTCCCACGGCCCCTCGTGGGAATGCATACCGACCCCGCCACAAATGAAACAACCGCGTGAAACTCCGGCACATCCATGCAGAGTAAGGTGACCCTTGTTGTCATCCTTTGCATGGGAATTCAGGCTACGGAGTATCAACAAAGCCCTGAGGCATATGGCCAGCTCCGTATGCATTCCCACGCAGAGCGTGGGAACGAGGTTACAAATGAAACAATCTCGGGCAAAGAGAAGTTGCCCCTCA
>NZ_JAVRMB020000243.1:0-27079 GCF_031844845.1 Endozoicomonas sp. | reverse complement strand
CGTGGGAATGCATAACCCTCCGCAGGTACTGTTCCTGTGGATGGGACACAGCGCTACCACGCAGAGCGTGGGAGCGAGATGTATTCCTCGTTCCCACGCTCCGCGTGGGAATGCATAGCCATCCGCAGGTACAGTATCTGTGGATAGAACGTAGCGCTACCACGCAGAGCATGGGAGCGAGATGATAAAATGCCGGTCTGCTTTTTAGCTCACCGGCATTTTTTATTTCTTTTCTCTTTGCCTCCCTATACTCTGCTAACGATCGTAAGCACAGTATCTCGGCTTGTCTGTAAGGAGAAGAGCAGATGTTTTGGAAGACGGTTTCTGGAAAAAGGCTGGGAAAGCAGTGCTTTTTCATGGCCTTTGTGGCAGTTCTGCTGTCAGGTTGCAGCTCAATCAATACCAAGGACTCAACGGCCGATTCTTCAGTTTCGTCCCCGAAAGGTGAACAGGCAGACTGCCAATCCCTGTCTACCCTGTTCAGCAAAAGTAATAATAATTTCGAGACCATTCGCCTTCGCCCTTCCTATAAAAATAAAATCACCCTTTGGGATAGTCGTTACCAATTGATAGAAAACAGCTGTCAGGTATGGCAGTGGTCCGACAAGTACAGCTATGTCTGCAATAAGGCTTATCCTGATCAGGAGACCGCACATCAGGTATATCAGCAGGCTCAGGCTTTCATTAATCAATGCCTTGGTGACAATACCGAGGGGTGGTATGAACAACAGGGAGTTCTGGATGGTCGTGGTGAGGAGACTCAGTATCTGCTTGAAGGGCAGATAAGAGGCTCTCTGAGAAAAATGAACTCTCCCGGGTTGTTCAGGGACAGCTGGTCCGTTTATTTCTGGATGGATTCGCCTTCGATGCTACGTTGAAATCCTTGTTTGAACACTCTCTAAAGACAGGAACTTTTTCTCAATTTACTGGTCTACGTTCATAGCAGGCAGCAATATCTTGGTTCGATATTCGATATTTGTCTGACATCGCTTGAGTATGAGCAGAAATGTGCCAATCAGGGAGTGAATATTCTGATGGATGGTGTGTATATGATGGTATCGGCAGTGTTTAATAAAGAGCCATCTGCCCAACGCACTGACGAATCAGCACACCAATCGCTTGTTAATAGAGTTTGTGGTGGCGCTAAGTATTTGGTTATGAACAAACAAGGAGCGCAGACTTCGTCACAATTTATTACTGAAAGATGTATAAAATGGCTCGGCGAAGGTAAACCGGTACCGACCTGCTGCGGATCCCTTCGGCAAGGGGTGGCAAGCGATCTGAACGAAAGTATTAAACTATTGGCAAAGGAAGTGCGAAAAGGCAACTTTTTGAATTATAAACAAGATAAGGAAGCCTATAGACACGCGGTTGATCATCTGCTTCACGTTTTGTCACAGGCAACGCGGGATGATATTGCCTCTCGCTCACCTGAAAGCTCCTTTACCGGCAACCTTCTGGTGAATAGTCGATACCAGCCTTTGCATAACCTTCTGGAAAATAAATGTCCTACAAGAGCATCAGCCTTGTCTGAATCCTTGTCTGATATCAGGGAGTTTGTTTATTTCCTGGACTTGGAAGACCAGGAAAAAATATATAATGAGCTGATCAAAAAATATTAAAGTTCCGTCAGGGACGATGCCTGAAGCCTTTTTCCCAAACCTGCCGTAAAGTTAGGCCCATATGGGCGCAGGCAGGGGCAAAATACAGGTTTCGTTTTCATTCAGGCCTGAACCTCCCGGGTAAACACCCATTCCCTGTCGGAAGACATGGCCTCATTAAATCCATAGCCTGCGTAATCAAAGCCTTTCAGCTTTTCAGGCTGGTCAATATTGTTGTCGATGGTATAGCGACACATAAGACCACGAGCTTTCTTCGCATAGAAACTGATGATTTTGTATTGACCATTTTTCCAGTCTTTAAAAACCGGGGTAATAATCTGCCCATTTATCTGCTTTGGCTGCACGGATTTGAAGTACTCATTGGAAGCCAGATTAATCAGTACCTGTGTTTTCTCACTGGCCAGTGCTTTATTCAGCTGCCCGGTAATTAATCCGCCCCAGAATTGATAGAGGTCTTTGCCTCGCTGATTGGCAAAGCGTGTACCCATTTCCAGACGGTAGGCCTGCATCAGGTCCAGTGGACGCAGAAGGCCATAAAGGCCGGATAGAATTCTCAGATGTTGCTGAGTATAGGAAAGCTGCTTTTCAGTGAGTGTTTCTGCGTCCAGGCCAGTGTATACATCGCCCTTAAAGGCCAGTACCGCCTGTTTGGCATTATCCGGGCTGAATGGGGTGGACCATGCCTGAAAACGGGCAGCGTTAAGCTGTGCGAGTTTATCGCTAATGCTCATCAGGCTGCCAATCTCTGCCGGATTTAACGCCCGGAGTTCTTCGATCAGCAGGGCAGACTGATCAAGAAAGTCAGGCTGGGTATATTGTTTGGTTTCAGGTGGCGTTTCATAGTCCAGGGTTTTGGCCGGAGAAATAACGAGCAGCATTAAACACTCCCTGATTATTAAAGCTGGTGATCATGGTATGGATGACAATAGTAGAACAGGGGGCGTTCCTTTAATAGCGCTGAAAGGGGCAATAACCCCTGACAGAGCGATTGATAGCCGTTATCGAAGAGCGTCGCATCAGTACTCGTGCTATTCACTGACCCTCATGTAAGTATCATTAGTGATGACTCTTGATTTCCAGCTTTCCTGACCATTCCATTGAATGAGAGCCATGGTCTCCATTTTATCGGGCTCTCCAGCCACTGCTGATTTGCGTAGCAAGCCACTGATTGCAATAGTCACTGGAGAACCGCAGCTCTCCATGCTCAGGCTTAATGCCAATGAGTTGCTGTTATGGATGGCCTGAACAGGAATCTCTTTACCTATGCAGGCTTGAGTATTGGCCACGGTGGTTGTGAAATAGCCTTTTAAATGATCACCGCGAGCGCTTTGCAGTGCGCTTTGCAGTTTCAGTAGAGAACCACGCTGGTTTTTCCAGACTCCCGAAAAGTTTACGGGTTTATCTGGACTTGAGTTTTGGGCTATGGATGGGGGAGTTCGTTTTGCTGCTTCGATGGATAATCCGGGAATCAGTAATACCACCATCAGTAGCAGAAGATATACACCTGATTTCATCATTACACTCCTTTCTAAACCTGTTAAATCTAGACGATATTAGTGGATTTTTCTCCGGCTGGTTTGAGAGTGCGCTTTTAGCGCAAGGTACTCCCGAAGCCATGTTACTCGATTACTGGAAGTTTGAGGTCAAACTCAAGCTTTTTGGTGAACATGGAAGACGCCTGCAGGAAGAGAGCGATTGGTGTACCGGGTCGAACTTCTTTTGATTGGGCGTTCTATACTACACTTTCTGGAAAAATCAGATCACCCGTTTTTTCAAAGCGATGTGAGTAACAATGTGGACGATGGGGCTGGAAGTCGGTAGCCCGGTTTTATTAGCCGGGGATTGCTTGAGAGTTAATGCGATATTTTAAGGTTCGTTTCAGAGTTTTTTTCTGAGGAAAAATACAATCTATAAATCTGAAATTAATTCTAAAAAGTCTTATTTCAATTCGATTAAAGGAGTGGCTTATGGCTGGTGTAGCGGGTTTGCAGTCTTCGTTACCGGTTAATAGTACGCAGGATTGTTCAGGTAGCAATGACAGTGGCAGTGAAAACGATAGTGATGGGATTGTTGGACACGCGAGTGGTCGGTCGGTTACTGTCAGAGAATCCGGACTACAGGACAAGGCTCAGTCTGAACGGAAACAATCCAGATCAGAAAAAAAAGCACGTAAAGCGATGAAATTGTTGAACCTGAAGGAGATTCCGGGGGTTACAAGAGTTACCATGCAGAGGTCGACAAACGCCCAGTTTGTTTTTATTAATCCAGATGTTTATAAATCGTCCGGCAGTGGCACCTATAGTGACACCTATGTTGTATTTGGTGAGGCCAAAATTGAGGACATGTCGCAGCAGCCAATGATTGAGGCTTCAAAGCGGATAATGGAAAATCAGGAACATGCCGGGAACCTTGTTGAGAATGCTGCTACTGCCGGGAAAGTGAATGAGGATGAAGAGCAGGAAGTTGATGATAGTGGTCTCAAGGCAAAGGACATCGAACTTGTCATGTCGCAGGCGGGAGTCGATAAAAATAAAGCAGTTGCGGCGCTGCGTAAGAATGATAAGGATATTGTTAATTCCATAATGGAATTAACAATGTGAGCTTTTGGTTCTTTGGAGTTTTTAGAAGGTAACCCAGGCTGTGATTGCAGCCTGGGTTAATGGTTGGAAGTGTTTCAGCGCTTTATAAATGTGCCTCTGCATAAGCCGCCAGAGGTGATCTTGGGACTCCCTGTAATTGTATTGAGCCACCATGAGGGAAATGCTTCAGGCGCTCTGTCATATAGGTTAAACCGGAACTGGTCGCTGCCAGATAGGGCGTATCAATCTGGGCCAGGTTGCCCAGACAGATAACCTTACTGCCAACACCGGCACGGGTGATGATGGTTTTGATCTGGTGAGGTGTCAGGTTCTGGCACTCATCAATAATGATCAGGCTTTGCTGGAAGCTCCTGCCGCGAATGTAGTTCAGCGATTTGAAGTGCAGTGGCACTCGATCAAGAATATATTCCACACTGCTGTTGGTGGACTCATCATCATTGTGCAGTGCTTCCAGGTTATCGGTGATAGCTCCTAACCAGGGTTCCATCTTCTCAGCTTCAGTACCCGGGAGAAAACCGATGTCTTCATCCAGACCCTGTGTTGAACGTGTGGCAATAATTCTCCGGTATTGTTTGCTGGCGACAGTCATTTCGATGGCGGCGGCCAGGGCCAGAATGGTTTTGCCAGAGCCGGCAGCACCATTAAGATTAACCAGGTGTACATCCGGGTCCAGTAACAGGTTTAATGCCATGGCCTGATGGATATTGAGCGGTTTTAAGCCCCATACCTCCTGATTCATCAGGCTTTCCCGGCTGTAGTGCTGAAGGCTTACATGGTCGTCTGCTATATCGACCACTTTTGCGACAAATCCCTGATCGTCTAATAAAAACTTGTTGAGATAGAGCTCTTCAGAAAATGCACTCTTGGCTATAGTGTAAATGGTTTTACCATCATGCTGAGCCGTTTTGACTTCATCGACACGATCCCAGAAGTTATCTTCGTAGTGAAGGTAGCCTTTGGTGAGCAGCCCAATGTCGCTGACCAGCTGATCGCTATGGTAATCCTCAGTAAGAACACCGCAGCCTCTGGCCTTAAGGCGCATGTTGATGTCTTTGGTGACCAGAATGAACTGTCGGTCCGGGTAGGTTTTCTGATATTGACAGATGTCGTTGATTATCTGGTTATCGTTATTGCTGCTGGGCAGCGTTGTTATTTTATCATCGGCATGACTCATCATGATGGAGAGTGTGCCTGAGGTTTCAGTGGTATTGCCTCGCTCGATGGGAACACCCTGCGTTATTTCAGGCGGTGTTGCAGTACCGAGAATATTGTCGATCAGACGGATGGCCTGACGGCAGTCAGCCGCGATGGTTTGTTTTCCGTTCTTTAGTTTGTCCAGCTCTTCCAGGACGGTTATAGGGATGAGTACCTGATGTTCTTCGAAATTGAGGATTGAGTTTGGATCATGTATCAGAACGTTGCTGTCCAGAATATAGGTGGTAGATATGGATGAGATTATTGGCCTGGTTTCCAAGGCATGTCCCATAGGCAGCTCCCTTGTTTTTTTTTGGTCACTCATATTTGATTCTTATCGAAAAGGTTTAATCCGGCAAGGTTAAATTCCAATGTAGAATAAAAAAAAAATTTTACTTTCAAAAGGGTTTAATTTGTTAAATTTTAAGGCTAGTCTTGAAAGGTTGTATCGCTAATTATTATTATAAATCTTGATTCTTTTTCCTGTTTATTTCTTTTTATAATTAATCATTTAGCCCATATGGGCTGTTTCCTGCGGGTAGCTCTGTGGATAAGCGGCCTGTACTTCTCTATTCAGGGTTTGTTCTGAAATAACCTCCCCATTTTAACCAACGTTGCCCGATGCCCGTTGTCCGAAAGAGCCGGGCCTGCTTGCGCTTTTGCGGACAACGGATAGCGGACAACGGCCTTAATTTCCTAGTGATGACTTTTCCGGCGAGGATTGACCAGCAGTTCCTCGGGTGGGTAGTCTTTTTTCAGCTCGTTACCCAGCAGTGCTTCAATGTCTGGAATAAGAAATGAGTCATCTTCACAGGCAAAGCTGATACTGGTGCCGGTGGCGCCGGCTCTGCCGGTTCTGCCGATCCGGTGAACATAGTCTTCAGGGTCTTCCGGCAGGTTGTAGTTGATGACATGGCTAATGCCTTCAATATGGATTCCCCGACCAGCAACATCGGTAGCCACCAGTACTGCTATTTTTCCTGAGCGGAAGTTTTCCAGAGTTCTCAAACGTTTGTTCTGAGGGACTTCACCAGAAATCTGATCTGCCCTGATACCCGTTTTTTGCAGCTTTTCAGTGAGTTTTCGAGTCTGATCCCTGCGGTTGGTAAAGACAATGACCTTTTCCAGCTGGTGATGGTTTATCAGGTTAACCAGCAACGGAAACTTTTGATCAGAAGAGAGAATGTAGACCTTTTGATCCACAGTATCCGTAGCAACGCTATCAGGCTCGATTTCAACTTTTACCGGGTTCCAGGTCCATTGTTCGCCAAGGCGGAGGACATCATCAGTAAAGGTGGCAGAGAAGAGCAGCGTCTGGCGGTCACCGGGTCTGGGGGTCATTCGGATAATGCGACGTACCTGTGGGATAAAACCCATGTCCAGCATACGGTCTGCTTCATCGATCACCATAATCTCGATCAGATCCAGAAACAGGTCTTTGCGTTCGCAGTAGTCCAGAAGGCGTCCTGGTGTGGCGACGAGGATATCGAGATAATTTTCACTGATGCGTTTACGCTGCTTCTCGTAGTCCATGCCACCGACAACGGTAACAACATGAAGGGGCAGGTATTTAGTGAGTATTTCAGCGTCGTTGCCTATCTGTAAAGCCAGCTCCCGGGTAGGCGCAATAATAACCACCCTGGGCTCTCCAAGGTATCGGGTATCGGGTGCAGGGGTATCGATCAGCTGTTTGATCGTACTGACCAGAAAGGCGGCTGTCTTACCCGTTCCGGTCTGAGCCTTACCAATAGCATCCCGGCCAGCCATGGTAGTGCCCAAGACCTCCGCCTGTATGGGGGTGCAGTATTTGAAGCCCTCATCAGCAATGGCATGCATCAGCCCGAGGGGAAGGTCAAAATCATGGAACCGGGTTTTTTCAGGATCCGGTGCTACCGGAAACTGGTCCAGACTCCAGTTATCCTCAGCCTTGCTCTGATGGGCTGATTTCTTGTTATGTGCCTGATTGTGGCGCTTCGATGATTTATGTTGACCACCATTTCTGGGGTGTGAAGCGCGTTTCTTGTGACCAGAAGGCTCTTTATTGCCTTTATCTGACGGTTGTGAGTCTTGATGTACACTGCTCTTTTTGCCGGCAATGCTCTTTTTAAACAATCCTAGAAAACCACTCAATGCTTTAGTCTCGTTCCTTTCAGTCCTGAAAAACGGCTTTACACGCTAGAAAAACCGGGTGAGCCAGCTATAAGGATACAATCTTGATCCTGGTCGTCGCAGAGGTGGGCGAGGAAGAGGTTAGCTGGTGATAAGCGCTGAAGCTTCCCGGAGGTTATCCCGGATCTTCACGATTAATGACAGGGCGTATTATCGCGCCGATTTCATGATCAAATCAAACGCCCTATACGGATTGGCGAGAATTAACAGAATAGTGTCTTTCCACCGGGTTCAGGCGGCGCCTTTAGAATGATGGTTATCAGGCGCCGCTTAAGGTTGTTGAGCCAGAGAAAACCTGCAGTGTGGACCTGTCAGAACTCCTCATCCTTATACAGGTCATCAGGATCATCATCCTCTGGCTTTTGGCCAAACCACAACTGCTCGGATTTGGCTTTCTTGGTCACCTGGCGCTCTTTCTTGTCAAGCCATTGCTTAGTCAGAACCAGAATTAATCCAGGGTCAGGCATCGGTTTAACGGAATGATGCTTGAATAGTGCGGCAAAAAAGCTCGCTTCTTCCGCGAAATTCTGGTTTTTAGCGGCCAAAGACTCTGCCTGTACAGGGTCTGGCATGCAGCGGTTACCAATAAAGTTGGATAACGGACAAAAACTCATAGCTGTGCCCTCTAACTGCCTGAAAGGTAAATAATAGTCAGATATATGCTGTTTGAAAATTAGACAATGGTAGGGCGTATTAGCTCCCCGGGAGGGGGGTTTTTATCCTGTTTTTTTCAAATGTCTGTTTGATCAAATGTTAAGCACTGACGGGAACTATCTAACTAGGATTATGGTCTAGTTATTATTGCGAGCCTTTTCAGGTTGTCCATTTTTAAGAATTATTAAGTTACAGGAGCAAGTTTATGGATACGTCAGGATTAGTACATCAGGTTAATGGTTTTTCAGGAGATGGTGTAAATAGTGTAATAAAGGAAGGATCCTGTCTTAAAGATGATAAAGAAAAATCGAATGATTCAGAACCAGCAATGGTTAATGGTGTACGGGTAGAGGCTTACAATTCGTCCTCAAATCAGCTTAACAAGTCAGATTCAAACTCATTTTCATTAGAAGGTTCATCAGCTGTTCCTCGCAGGGTAAATAGTCTGCCCAGGCAAACACCAGTTGAGTATATTGAACACGAACCTACTAAGGATTCAGGAAAGGCGCCTGTTAGTATTAATGGAAATCCACATTGTGAGAATACTGGTTTTGATGAAGATGAGTCTATGTCCATCACAGGAGATAGTGAAGATGATTTCGAAGTAATAGAGTCCGGGGAAGAGGTTTCAATTGATTATCCTGAGTTTGAAACAGCTGAACTTGAATCATCTCCAGGCCTGCCAGACTCAGTTTCCAGGCAATCGCCAGTACAAAACACGTCCTCTGACGAGGTTGATGATAAAGAGTCGTCTGAACAAATAGAATCAGGGTTCTTTAAGATTGATTCCAGCGGTTTTCATGGGGAAACGGCAGGGTCGGCACCCCTGAAAGCTAATAATGAAGCGAAGGGGTATGGAACAACACCATTTGTGATTAAAGAGGAAGTTAATGGATGCCCGGTGATGGTTAGGCTCCAGCCAGACTCTGAAAATTATTATGGGGATTCACCAAACGATGCTGATGAAGATGGTACAGATACGCACGGTGTAGTCTTAGTATCTGACAGCCTGACGTCAAGTAATGTGGAATATAGTCACTCGGATGAGCCTTCTGAAGATAAAGAATCTGTAACTGTAAAAAAGCAGGCAAATTATGGCGCTGATTCAGAGCTGTTGACGCAGATTCGAGAGGATTCATCCAGTACTGATGATGTAGTAGTAGTATCTGAGATGGAAGTCTTTCAAACTCTGAGAAAGTCAGTGGCGGAATTTCTAGAAATGCTCGAAAACGACCCCATTCTGCAGGCCATTGATGCAGCGGGTAACAGGCCAGAAAATTGGATCGAAATGTCCCGTCCACTATTTAGCTTACCGCCAGTAGGGAAAGGCTTGAAATCAAAAAGTGGGTTTTCTGTTCTTGGTGTTGATTACCAGAAATTTTTTCAACCTCAGTATCGTAATAGGAAAGAGAACATTGCAACTGAAGTTGCTGGACGCGCTCCGCTGGTTGATTGTCAGATTGCAAATGGCCGGGAACTTCCTTCTCACGATGGATTGGAAATAAAGGTAGAGGGTAATAAATATCCTGCTTTCAGGAATATGGATGCTGTACGTGCCAATTCTGACAGGAGGGCAGGATCAGGATCCGTATCCCAACGTAATGAGCCATTCCATGATCCTTACAATCGCATTTTTAGGCGTCCAAACCCCGCTCAGGATAAACAGAAACCGAGTTGCAATTGGCAGGATTATGTAAAGACAATTCCTAAGGATGTTAAGGAATCGCCTGCTCACGGCAGTCAACAGAGTCAGACAAGTAAGCCAAAGTCCAAAGGTCCAACTCTGGATCAGCTTAAGCAGGAGCAGACTGGCAGTTACTATCGTAATGTATCTGGACAGGGACAGAAATGGCAGGCTGATTTCAAATATAAGACGACGATATACATTTAAGGCTGCTAGATAGACCACTTATACCTTTATCAGGAAATAAGTGAGGCTTTGAAAAAGGGCGCTTGTCATTCAGGACAAAGCGCCTTTTTCTTATTGCTGTTATCTCAGTTCTGCAACAATTTCCTTGCTGAAGGACTTCTCGCAGTAGTGACACTTTAGCTGAATATCACTGCTTTTCTGGCGCAGGTAAAAATAGCTCGATACCGGCTCATTATGAGTGATGCAGTTAGAGTTAGGGCAGGCAAAAGCGCCTCTCAGGGTCTTGGGAGTGGTCATAGTAAATTTATCAACCACCCGGTAGTCATCAATGACATTGATGGTGGCACTGGGAGCAAACAGTGCCAGTTCATTGGCCTCCTGCTCGGTAAACATCCGGCCTTCAACCTTGATGATATCCTTGAAGCCCCGGGCTTGACTGGGCAGGTTAAAGCCCACCGTAATACGAGCCTCACTGTTCAGCAGGTGAAGGCGGTCGAGGATTTTAACACCCTGGCCAGCCGGGATGTGGTCGATGACAGTCCCCTGGCAGATGGCTTCGACCTGTAGTTTTTTATTCATCGGTCCATTCCTCACAGCGTTTCATTCAGAATCAGTGCCAGCAGTGCCTGGCGGGCAAATACCCCGTTACGTGCCTGCTCAAAGTAGTAGGCGTGAGGTGTTTGATCGACTTGTGCGGCAATCTCATCCACCCTGGGGAGTGGGTGAAGCACTTTCAGGTGAGCCGGTGCTTCTTTCAGAGTTTCGTTGGTCAGTACATAATTTGAGGCGATGTGCTTGTACTCGGTTTCATCGAACCGTTCTTTTTGAACCCGGGTCATGTAAATAATGTCGGTATCCGAAACCACGGCTTCAATGCTATCTGCCCGACGCCAGCGGATGCCTTTTTCATCCAGCTCCTGCAGGATATAGTCCGGCATGGCCAGGGCATCAGGGGCAATAAAAGTAAACTCAGCATTAAAGTGTGTCAGGGCCTGTGTCAGCGAATGGACGGTTCTGCCGTACTTGAGATCACCGACGAAAGTGACTTTCAGGTTGTCCAGTCGTCCCTGGCATTCCCGGATGCTGAAGAGATCCAGCAGTGTCTGGGTTGGGTGCTGGTTAGAGCCGTCACCACCATTGATCACAGGCGCGCTGGAGAACTCAGAGGCTAACCGTGCTGCACCTTCCCGAGGGTGACGCATAACCACCGCATCGGTGTATGAGCTGATGATTTTTATAGCGTCGGCAAGGGTTTCGCCTTTTTTTGCTGAGGTATTCCCGCCATCCGCAAAACCAATCAGAGTACCTCCCAGTCTTTGAATGGCAGTTTCAAAGGAGAGCCGGGTGCGGGTTGATGCCTCAAAAAAGCAGCTGGCAATCACTTTGCCTTTTAATAGACCGGGTCGTGGCGTTTGCTTGAGTTCAGCAGCCACTTCCAGAACTTGCTCCATATCTTCCCGGGTAAGGTCAGCGATGGAGATAATGTTCCTGTTAAAGAACCTGTTTCCCATGGGGGTTATACCTGTCGCCTTTGGTTATTTTTTAGACAAAAAAAAGCCCCTTAGATCAGGGGCTTTTTTTTGAAATACGGGTGATTTGATAAAACCAAACCTACTAATAAGGACTCTGCTTTTCCTTTCGATCCACTGGCGGTTAAGGTTGAAGCGAAGTTTCATCAGAGCCCTTTATTCTGCTAATTTTCTTTCGGGTTAACACTTCTTTGCAGAAGAATCAGCTTTGCCGGGCAGTACAAGCCGTTGGCAAATTTCCTGAGATTCTACACTTCAACTGTCGTTGGTCAAGCGGTTTTCGGTTGCTGGTTCCCGGGTTAGCCGATTTGACCAGTAACTGGCCAGCCCGGTCCCTGTGATCACTTGAATAATGCTGAGCAGAGTCGGTGGTATGGCTGCCAGTGCTGAAAAATGTTTTACCGCCAGGGCGGATGCCATGCCACAGTTCTGGGCGCCAACTTCAATGGCAATAGTTCTGGCGGTGATTGTGTCCTGTCCCATCAGTCTGGCCAGAGTATATCCCGCGACTAATCCCGAGAGATTATGCAGAGCCACAGCGCTGACAGTCATGATGCCCAGAGAGGTTAGTGCATTGGCGTTCAGGGCGACCACAAGGCCAATAGCTGCAGCAATTCCCAGGACTGCAATTCCGGGAAGTACAGGTAATGCTTTTGTGGCAAGCTTTGGCAGTGCTGCCTTGAAGATTATTCCAGCCAGTACAGGCACTACGATCATTTGGGCAATACTGATTAACATGGCACTTTGGTCAACGTCGACAACCTCTTGTAAGTAAAGGGCTGTAATCCATGGAGTCATGATGATTGAAACCAGAGTTGATACGGTGGTCATGCTGACCGATAGAGCCACTCGACCCCCTGCAAGATAAGTGAGTACATTGGAAGAAACTCCCCCCGGGGCAGCTCCTGCCAGTATCATTCCTATGAATATTTCCTCGGGCAGGCCGAGCAGGGTACTGATCAACCAGGCCAGGGCCGGCATAAGCAGGAATTGAAGCAGAACGCCAATGAGCAGGGCCTGTGGTTGTCTGAGGGATACCAGTACATCCTGGGCTGTGATCGTTAACCCCATGGCAAACATGATGAAAGCGATCAATGGCATCAGGGCATTTTTGAACTGAGCCACCTCCGGACTGAAAAAACAGGCCAATGTACTGGCTATCAGAACCCATAGTGGTAATAGAAGGCTAAAGTAGTCTTTCATTTCACAAGCTTCATAAACTTAATCAGATAAAAAGTCCTGAAACTATAGACAGTTTTTTTAGTCAGGGTTTTCCTGTGCTTGAAGTGAGCTGGTCGTTTATCAATGACTGGATGCTCCACTCCCGGCAGATTATTTCTGCCAGGCTCATCAGCCGCCTGACTGCTGCTCCATGAATGATATTGTTCATTACCAGGGGAAATTAAGGTTTAAGTGAGCTTCAAATGCTCTTAAAACAGATTCTTTTGAATGCAAAATCCAGCCATTTGTCGTGAAGTTATAAAGGGTATCCAGCCAGCTGTCTCGATGGTTAAGCTGGTAGATTTTCCGGATCTGCGACTCATGCCCACTGGATGATATCTTCATTCCGGGAACCACTACTTTATTTTGAGGAAGTCTCCATCGGGAGTAGCGGCTGACCAGATTGTAGCCCTGCCCATAAATAAAGCTGCCCTCGATATAGGAATGATGGATGTTGGCCAGCTTGTCCCCCGGCATTGTTTTTATCCAGCTGGGATGAGTGCCGAAGCTGTTAAAAATATAGGCCCTGTCAATGGCCTCAGAACTCAGCATAACCACTTGCGCAACAGCACCGCTGTAGGAGTAGCCGGTTACTTCCAGAGAATGGTAAGGGTATAGCTGTTTGAAGGACTCAGCGAGTTCAGTGATGTTTTGCAATTGTTTTAGAGAAAGGGAGCAGTCAGATCGATCAGACCGTAGCGGTTTGATTTCAGTGATAAGACACTGAAAGGCCTTGTTCGACTTTTCCCCGGACAGTGCAAGGATGATTTTGTTTTCCTGATCATGGTCAGCGTCGGCCGCGAGATCTTTTGTCTGCTTAAAGATCCTGACTTTGATGGTGGAGTCTGGAATGCTGAGCTGGCCAATGATCTGATGACTTTTTTGGCCAGGGGTTATCGTTTTTTCCTGTGTATCGATGAAATGGCGTCGCCATTTTTCAGGAATAGCTAATGGGTCAGCAATTAATTGAATCCCCAGGGAGCCAAGATATGAGAGCCTGAAAATAATAAACACCTGTTTGCCTTGCTCCCCGGAAGTGAGGATCGAGTCCATTTCTGATAAATAACTCATCACCGCATAAGGGTAGCGCTCTAATAATTGTTCCGGGGTTGCCCTGTAGTCAGCCGATATTTCAGGTTCTGATGGCGTGTCTGCGATGGAAAACAAACTGACGGTGAATAGAAGAATGGATGAAGTGATTAAAAACAGGGAGTTCTTGCTGTACATGCGATTTCCTGACCAGTATCAAAGATGAGAGGCTGATACTTCTGACCAGAAAAAGTGGATTGCGTTCAAATTTAAATATAAGTGTTATTCAACGTTGTCTTTCTTTTTTTTACACCCACCCGGAATCTCAATGGTAAGGTCGCTTTTGGGGCGGCAGCAGCAAGTCAGTATCTTTCCTTCAGGAATAAAGGCAATAGGATCGGTTGTATAAACCACTTCACCATCAATCAGGCTTACCTGGCAGCTCCCGCAGAAACCCTCCCGGCATTGATAGTCCATTTCTACTCTTTGTTGCTCGAGCGCTTCGAGAAGGCTGAGTTCTGCACGGGGGATAAAACTGAAACCTTCCAGGATTTTGATAATGTGAGCCATGATGTTTCGCCTGTGTTAGCCAGACCTGTCACAGGTCTGGCCATCGGGACGTTTTATGGTGAGACTGCTTACCCTGCTTTTTATAATAAGAAACTTATAGCGAGAAGTTACTAAAGTCTTCGGTCTGCACTTCACTATCAATTTGCCCTACCAGGTAAGAGCTGACTTCAACTTCCTGAGGGGCAACCTGAACGTTATCACTGTTAAGCCAGCTGTTCATCCAGGGCAATGGGTTCTGCTTGATGGCAAATTCTGGCTCAAAACCAACGGCCACCATGCGCTGGTTGGTAATGTACTCAACGTATTGACCCAGAATATCCCGGTTCAGGCCAATCATGGAGCCATCGCGGAACAGGTAATGGGCCCAGTCTTTTTCCTGCTCAGCGGCATCAATAAAGATCTGTCGTGCTTCGTCTTTCATGTCACGGGCAATGGCGGCCATTTCAGGGTCATCTTTGCCATCAGCCATCAGTTGCAGAATGTGCTGCGTACCGGTCAGGTGCAGGGCTTCATCCCGGGCGATCAGTTTGATGATTTTGGCATTCCCTTCCATGGTGGAGCGTTCAGCAAAGGCAAAGCTGCAGGCAAAGCTGACATAAAAGCGGATCGCTTCCAGTACATTGACAGAAATCATGGTCAGGTAAAGTCTGCGTTTCAGATCCGTAATGCTGATGTTGACTTCTTCACCATTGATAACATGTTTGCCTTCACCCAGCTGGTGATAGAGGCTGACGCCCTCAATCAGAGCGTCATAATAGCGGGTAATATCCCGGGCACGTTTGGTGATGGCTTCATTGGTGACAATGTCGTCAAAGATTTTCGCCGGCTCTGTGACAATATTACGGATAATGTGTGTATACGACCGTGAATGTATAGTTTCACTGAACGCCCAGGTTTCGATCCAGGTTTCCAGTTCTGGCAGGGAGACAATCGGGAGGAGAGCCACATTGGGTGAACGCCCCTGAATCGAGTCAAGCAGCGTCTGATATTTCAGGTTGCTGAGAAAAATATGCTTTTCATGATCAGGCAGTGCCGCAAAATCGCGACGGTCTGTGGAGAGGTCCACTTCCTCAGGGCGCCAGAAAAAGGACAGCTGCTTCTCGATCAGCTTTTCAAAAATGGGATATTTCTGGATGTCATAACGGGATACATTGACATTACGGCCAAAGAACATGGGCTCCTTAATGGCATCGAACTGTTCCTGGTTAAACGTGGTGTATGTCATTGTTTGATTCGCCCCAATTCAGTGGTTTCCGCATATGGTTTCTGGCCGGTTTTTTTTGCTGGCTTTTTTGCCCGGGAAGAGTGAAGCGAACGACACCTTTTATCTATAAGCATTTATCGACTGGCATTTGCGCTAGAGACTATGACGTTATAAACAGGGTTGCCGCTCACTTTGATCAACTATCCCCCTTCTCTTTAAGAGACAGGATGTTCATCAGATCTTGCAGGCTCCTCCTGAGCAGTCATCATCCATATCGTTTTGGGCATCGGTCGCGCCATCACGGGTGTTGTGGTAATAGAGCGTTTTTACGCCTAATTTGTACGCCGTCAGCAGATCCTTCAGCAGTAATTTCATGGGAACCTTGCCACCTTCAAACAGGCTGGGATCATAATTGGTGTTGGCTGAGATGGCTTGATCCACAAATTTCTGCATGATGGCGACGAGCTGAAGGTATCCATCGTTGTTCGGGAGGTTCCAGAGTAGCTCATAACGACCCTGAAGTTCTGCAAAATCAGGAACCACCTGTTTCAGAATACCGTCTTTACTGGCTTTAACGCTGACGTAGCCACGGGGCGGCTCAATGCCATTGGTGGCGTTACTGATCTGGGATGATGTCTCAGACGGCATCAATGCGGTCAGTGTTGAGTTACGCAGGCCAGATGACTTGATGTCTTCCCGCAGGCTTTCCCAGTCAAGATGCAGTGACTCTTCACAAACAGCGTTCAGGTCCCGTTTGTAAGTGTCGATGGGCAAGATGCCTTCGGAATACGTTGTTTCGTGGAATTTGGTGCAGGTGCCTTTCTCTTTGGCCAGCTTGTTGGACGCTTTCAACAAATAATATTGAATGGCTTCAAAGGTCCGGTGAGTCAGGCCATTGGCGGAACCATCGGAGTAGCGAACACCGTTCTTAGCCAGATAGTTGGCAAAGTTAATGACCCCTACACCCAGTGGACGGCGTCCCATGGTTGAGTGGTAGGCGGCGGCGACCGGATAGTCCTGGTAGTCCAGCAGGCTGTCCAGAGCCCGGACAATCAGTTCTGAAAGTTCTTCCAGCTCACTGAGGTCCTTGAGTGCGCCCAGATTAAAGGCGGCCAGTGTGCACAGGGCAATCTCACCTTCTTCGTCATGAATATGCGTCAGAGGCTTGGTTGGCAGGGCAATTTCCAGACACAGGTTGCTTTGGCGAACCGGTGCAACGGAAGGATCGAACGGGCTGTGAGTATTACAGTGATCCACATTCTGCAGATAAATTCGTCCAGTGCTGGCACGTTCGGAGGCAAACAGAGAGAACAGCTCAATGGCTTTCAGGGTTGTCTTGCGAATGCTGCTGTCCTGTTCGTATTGAACATAGAGTTGTTCAAACTTCTGTTGATCGGCAAAGAAAGCATCATAAAGGCCAGGCACATCGCTGGGCGAAAAGAGCGTAATATTGCCCCCTTCGATCAGGCGCTGGTACATCAGCTTGTTAAACTGCACACCATAATCAAGGTGACGAACACGGTTATCGTCAACGCCCCGGTTGTTCTTCAGAACCAGCAGGTTTTCAACTTCGAGGTGCCAGAGTGGGTAAAACAGCGTGGCTGCACCGCCACGGACACCACCCTGAGAACAGGACTTTACGGCCGTCTGAAAATGTTTGTAGAAGGGGATGCAGCCAGTATGGAATGCTTCACCGCCCCGGATCGGGCTGCCCAGGGCTCGAATATTGCCGGCGTTAATGCCGATACCTGCCCGCTGACTGACGTATTTTACGATGGCGCTGGAGGTTGCATTAATAGAGTCCAGTGAGTCTCCACACTCGATCAGTACACAGGAGCTGAACTGACGGGTAGGTGTACGTACCCCGGACATAATCGGGGTAGGCAGAGACAGTCTGAAGGTGGAAACGGCGTTGTAGAAGCGTTCAATAAAGTCCAGACGAGTCTCTTTCGGGTATTCAGAAAAGAGGCAGGCGCCAATCAGCATATACAGAATCTGGGGGCTCTCATAATATTCGCCGGTCACCCGGTTTTGTACCAGGTATTTGCCTTCCAGCTGTTTTACGGCGGCATAGCTGAAGTTCATATCACGATTGTGATCAATGAAGGTTTCCATCTGATCAAATTCAGCTTCGCTATAGTCGGTCACCAGGTGCTGGTCATACTTCTTCATCTCCACCAGCTTAACCACATGATCAAACAGCCTGGGGGGCTCAAACTGGCCATAGGCTTTTTTGCGCAGATGGAAAATGGCAAGACGGGCTGACAGATACTGATAATCCGGCGCTTTAGTCGATATCAGGTCCGCTGCAGATTTGATCAGCGTTTCGTGAATATCCGTGGTCTTGATACCATCGTAGAACTGTATGTGAGACTTAAGCTCTACTTCTGAGACGGAGACATTATCCAGGCCTTCAGCGGCCCAGGTGATGACTTTGTGGATCTTCTCCAGATCCAGCTGTTCCTTGTCGCCGTCACGCTTGGTAACCAGGATACTTTTGTTCATTCAGCCCTTACCTATATTCAATGGAAATTCTTTGTACAACTCATGCGTTGTACCGCAGCATTTGTGCAGCCCACCATTATCTCAAGGCCGCCGCCTTGACTGGCGTTGACCTTGGTGAATGTGAGTCTATCCGGAATGATGCCGGGAAATATCCGCCAGGGCAGATGCCCGCTCTTTTTACGGGACAGGTTTGCAGGACTGAGACAGCACGGCAAGCGGCTGAAAACCTGTATGAGCATTCTTCCCTGAACACCGTTTGCCATTCCTTTTTGGGCTGCTGTTCGCAGACAATTCGCTGTTTTTGCCCGAGTGTTGCTTCAGGCATGTTCTACAGGTTGTCTTGTCAGGCAATGTGTCGCCCGACAGTGATGGGCACTACATATTGTGTATCGACCAATTATATACACAAGATAATGCGGTCGGTGAAGAAATTCAAGCGGGTTAAACTGGGGAGATGCTGTGGATAAGTTGTGGATTGTTTCGGGTGTTGGTGTCTGCTAACTCCCGGGTAACGTTTTCAGACAAAAAGAAAAATTTGCAATATGAACCTGTCATTTTTTCGAAATAAAAAAATATTTTGTAACTGTTCCTGATAAAAAAATTAATGAACTTTTTGTATATTGGACGCTCTTTCAGAAATGTTCGGCTTCTTCAAGCTCCGGGGAGGACGATAAAGCATCGGTAGTGTAATATCGCTCTCCCATACAGATTGGATTGTCGGCGAAGTTCTAATATTCTGCCGCTCTATGGAATTGTCCCACAATAAGATCCGCTTTCCGTTACCCGTTACCCGCTGCCCGCTGCCCGCAAAAGCGTAGCGGATCCGGCTTTTTCGGGCAGCGGGTAGCGGACATCGGGCAGCGTTTTTTTAACCCGGGGGTGTAAAACAATGGCTTTGGATAATGCAGAAACGGGTCGCATCCTGATCGTTGAGGACGATGAACGTCTGGCGACACTGACCCGTGAATACCTTGAAAACAATGGCCTTCAGGTTTCTATTGAAGGTGATGGTGGTAAAGCCGTTGAACGTATCCTGAGTGAGCGTCCTGATCTGGTGATTCTGGATCTGATGCTGCCGGGAGAGGATGGGGTTTCCATTTGTCGGCGTGTGCGCAGCCAGTATTATGGCCAGATACTGATGCTGACCGCCAGAACCGACGATCTTGATGAAGTGTTGGGGCTGGAAATGGGGGCGGATGATTATGTTGCCAAGCCGGTACGCCCGAGAGTGCTGCTGGCCCGTGTTCGTGCCCTTCTCAGACGAGCTCCTGCCCAGGTTGAAGAAGAGCCGGAAGTTAAAAACAGTCTCCGTTTTGGTTCGCTGGTGGTTGATAATTCCATGCGCGAGGCCTGGTTGAATGATGAGAGTGTGGATCTGACCAGTGCTGAGTTTGATCTGCTCTGGCTGCTTTGCAGCAATGCGGGCCGGGTACTGAGCCGGGAAGAGATCTTTTCTCAGCTCCGGGGGATTGAATACGATGGTCAGGATCGCTCTATTGATGTGCGGGTTTCTCGAATCCGGCCAAAAATTGGTGATGACCCCATGCATCCGCGGTTGATCAAAACGGTGCGCAGTAAAGGCTATCTCTTTGTGAAGGGCATGTGAAAAGTGAGTAAGGATTTGTCCCGAAATAACTGTTCCGGTTTAAAAGAAGGGGAACCACAAAGGCACAAAGACACAAAGTTTTTTTGGTTGTTCTCACGCTGTGCGTGGAACAAACCAATCCCCTTCTTTTCTTTGTGCCTTTGTGTCTTTGTGGTTCAACGCTTAGGGCCCGGTCCGAACGGAGCTTGGAGCCACAGAATATGTGGACGTTATTTTCAGACAATTCCTAAGCCTTCGGCATAACATCATGAGCAGTATTTTTCTCCGCATCTATGGTGGCCTGCTATTCTCGCTGGTCCTGGTTTCTGTGCTTTCCGGCATTGTGGTTACTATTGTTAATGGTGTTCGATTGGCTGAGTACCGTGAAGATATGGCTCGCGGTACTTTCCGGCTGGTTTCTGAAGTGCTGGCGTCACTGCCTGATGAACAACGGCAGAAATGGCTGGGGGATTGGGGGTATAAGCTGTCGATCCCCTTTTCAATGGTGCCCGTGGATCAGGTTGACCTCAGTCCGAAAGACGTTGAGTTACTGTCTCAAGGTCAGGTTGATGTTCAGATGCTGAACGAAAAATCAGCCGTCATCACCTCATGGATAGACGACCAATGGTTACTGCGGGGAAGCGTGCCGGAAATATCAGAGCAGATGGCCAGCGGTACCATTATTTTTCTCAGGCACCTGCTCAATAGCTATTCTCCGGATGAACGGGTTCGGGTTCTGGCCAGGCAATCTGCGGCATCATTAAGTTTTCCCGTCACTTTTGTTTATTACCCGGGTACCCACTTAACACCTTTACAACAAAGCCAGTTAAAGCAGGGCAGTGTAGTGACGGTGCTGAGTTTGAGGGATGAAACATTACAGCTCTACGCACAAATGGCGGACAGTGACCAGATACTTCACCTGGGGCCATTGAAATTACTCAATCCCTATCCCTTCAAGCTGATCCTGACCCTGGGACTGTTTGTTCTGATATCCCTGAGTCTTGCTATTTACATTCTGGTACGGGGTATGGAGCAGCGGCTGAGAAAGCTGGAGAGAGCCGCTACCCGATTAAGCCGGGGCGATTTTGATGTTCGGGTCAATGTGGGGGGCGCTGACTCCATTGGTCGCCTGGCCATGGCTTTTAATGCCATGGCGGATCATATTCAGCGTCTCCTCAGTCTGCAGAAAGAGATGATTCGGGGCGTCTCCCATGAATTGAGAACGCCGGTTGCCCGGTTGCGCTTTGGACTCGATCTGGTGGCTGATGCCAGAACACCGGAAGAGCGTGAAGCGCAACTGGAAGGTATGGACCAGGATATTGAGGAGCTGGATAAGCTGGTGGATGAGCTTCTGACGTACGCTAACCTCGAGCAGGGGACACCAACCATCAGCCTGAAACGCCATGATGTTGATAAGGTAGTGGCCCAGGTGGTTGGTGAGCACCTCCGGTTGCAGAGCCGGGTAGAAATTGAACATATTCCCTGCAATGTACTAGACCCCCGACGTTTTGTTGAAATTGACCGGCGTTATATTCATCGGGCTATACAGAATCTGGTGGGTAATGCCTGTCGGTATGCTGATGGGAAGGTACAGGTACGCTTTTCTTCAACTCAGGATACCTGTCGTATTGATGTAGATGATGATGGTCCCGGAATTCCGGAAGAACAGTGGGAGCGGGTTTTTTCCGCGTTTTCAAGACTGGATGACAGCAGGACACGAAAGTCTGGTGGTTATGGTCTTGGGCTATCCATCGTTAGACGGATTATGTACTGGCATGGTGGCAGAGCCCTGGTCAGTCACAGCCCCCTGGGGGGGGCCCGGTTTAGTCTGGTTTGGCCTAGGAAGCAGAGGCACTGAGAGGCACTGAGAGGCACTGAGAAGCATGAGAAGCATGAGAAGCATGAGAAGCATTGAACCAATTGTGCTTATGGCAGTCTTTTTAATAAGTTGTGCAGGTTGATAAATGGATACGTGATGGCTGACTTAAGAACATTAATTAATCAATACGAGCCTAAACATATGCTTGAGCTTCTCAACAGTCATGATGCTGCTGTAAATACTCAGGGGCGGCACGTGACGGTCTGGGGACGAGATGTTCAGTCTGAGCAAGTTGAATGTAGAGATTCATTTTTTCCGCATGACGATCGCCCGCAGCACCGTCTGTGGACAAACCCTACGCTGCTACCTGAACCACAAGAAACACTACAGCCAGTTTCCGTCCAAAAACGCACCAGTATATGCGGGGATGAGGGTAACGTGTCAGTTCGTCGCTTATGCGACACGCCCAAAGGCGCAGGGTGATTATTCATACTGATGTTAATAATGACATCGTCGGCTATACAGGCATAATGTCGGCCAGAGTCTCAAAGCATGTTTCCCTGGCAGACGATATAAAACTGGCAATATAGGGCTGCTCCTTTTGTTCTGTTCTGATGGCCGCATAAAGTGTTGACCATAAACCCTCCCTGCCCAGCCTGACTGCAGCGACCTGCCCTTTATCAAGGTATTCAGCCAGCGCCCAGCAGGGCAATGCAGAAACACCTCGCTGACTGGCGACCAGTTGCAGCATCATCAATGTCAGCTCTGCTGTGCGTACATCGGCTGGTTCGACATCGGCCGGATCAAGGAAGTCATGGAAAACAGCCAGACGAGTCTGCTCAACAGGGTAGGTGATCAAAATCTCATCTTTGAGGTCGGAAGGCGCTATGAACGCCTGCCCGTTTAATGGGTGTGTTTTGGCAATAGCCAAAAGCATTTCATATCGAAACAGGGGGATATAATCAATACCATCAATTGGCGTTGGATCCGAGGTCACTACCAGATCAAGCTCACCTCTTGAAAGAGCGGGAAGAGGCGCAAAATTGAAGGCTGTGGAAAAGTCCATCTCTACTTCAGCCCAGTGTTGCCGGTATTCTCCGATAGTGGGCATTAACCACTGGTAACAACTGTGGCATTCGATGGCAATATGTAACCGTCCGGACTGGCCTCCTGCCAATCTCAACAGGCTTTGTTCGGTCGCCTTGAATCTTGGCAATACTTCTTCAGCTAACTCCAAAAGCTTCAGCCCTGCGGTGGTAAATCGGGGCGGCCGTGATTTGCGAATGAATACTTCCATACCAATACGATGCTCAAGCTCCTTTAGCTGATGGGACAGAGCTGACTGGGAAAGGTGTAAACGACGGGCGGCTTCTACAAGACTGCCACATTGATGAATGGCTTTAAGTGTTTTCAAATAACGCAATTCAAGGCCCAGATTCTGTGTCGTCATAGCTCTCGCTTCTCCTGTAAGCCTTTCAGATAGACCATAAAATCATGTTTATTAGAATTTTTCACTTTTATTATTAGAAAAATGAGTTTGATTCAAGTTTAACTCTCCAACAGAATCGTGACTACTCTTTGATCAATCCTGAAAAAAATAACTTTGATGGTCTACCCGGAGTTTTCCATGATCACCACCCATAACCCTGGTTTTCCACGCATAGGCGCTAACCGTGAGCTGAAAAAGGCTCAGGAAAGTTACTGGCGGGGAGAACTGTCTAAATCAGCGCTTTTGGAAGAAGGTCGTCGTTTACGTAAACGACACTGGGAATTGCAGAAGGATGCGGGATTGCATCTGATCCCGACGGGGGATTTTGCCTGGTATGATCAGGTCTTGAATCACTCCCTGATGCTTGGAGCTGTGCCTGAGCGTTTCACTGAAGCCGATCCGGGTGATATCGATACCCTGTTTCGCATGGCCCGAGGCAGGGCTCCCAGCGGCGAACCGGCAGCGGCCTGTGAAATGACCAAATGGTTCGATACCAATTATCACTACATTGTTCCTGAGTTGATCAAAGGTCAGCAGTTTCAGCTGGCCAATATCTCCCTGCTGGATGAAACCGCCGAAGCCATAGAGCAGGGCTTTCGTGCAAAACCGGTACTGGTTGGTCCACTGACCTGGCTCTGGCTTGGCAAGGTGAAGGGCGAACCTTTTGATCGACTGGAATTGCTGGATAGTATCGTTGAGGTGTATGGCAAAGTTCTGACAAAGCTGGCAGAAATGAATGTGGAGTGGGTACAGATTGATGAACCTATACTGGTTCTGGATCTGCCACTGGAGTGGCATCAGGCGTTTGAGTCAGTCTATAACCGCTTGCAGAGTTGCCCTGTAAAAATTCTGCTGGCCAGTTATTTTGGTGGTCTGAATGGTACTACGACGACCGTCGTTAATTTGCCGGTGGACGGTATTCATGTAGATTTGACTCGTGATCCTGATCAATTACCGGCTTTGCTTGATCGGTTACCTGCTTACAAGGTGTTGTCTGCCGGTGTCGTTAATGGCCGGAATATATGGCGTTCAGATCTGAAACAGATATTGCAGCAGCTGGCTGAAGCTGCAGAACGCCTGGGTGATCGGCTCTGGGTAGCACCAGGCTGCTCATTGCTTCATGTACCGGTGGATTTGGACAATGAAACCGGGCTTGATCATGAGCTAAAGTCCTGGTTTGCCTTTGCCAAACAGAAGTGTGAAGAAGTGGCGGTTATTGGCCGGGTATTGACCGGTGGGCACCAGGCACAAGATCCAGCGGTGGTTAAATTGCTGGCTGATTCAGAACAGGCGACATCTGACCGGCAACAGTCCCAACGGGTTCATAATGCGCTGGTGAAACAACGGGTTGCTGCATTAAAGGGCGATCAGAATATTGATCATCGACTCGCTCCCTATTCAGTAAGGGCCAGGTTGCAACAGGAAAAGTTGAATCTGCCGGAATTTCCCACAACCACCATTGGCTCTTTTCCCCAAACCCGGGAGATACGCCAGAAACGCCTGCAGTTCCGTAAAGGCGAGTTGGATGAACCGTCTTATATTGCTGCCATGCAGGAGGAAATCCGCAATACGATTAAAAGGCAGGAAGCACTTGGGCTGGATGTTCTGGTACATGGCGAGGCAGAACGCAATGATATGGTTGAATATTTCGGTCAGCAGCTGGAAGGTTTTGCCTTTACCGCCAATGGCTGGGTGCAGAGTTACGGCAGTCGTTGTGTAAAACCGCCGGTTATTATTGGCGACATCAGTCGTCCTGAGCCCATGACTATTTCATGGAGTCGTTATGCTCAGGATCAGACCCGTCATCCGGTTAAAGGCATGTTAACCGGGCCAGTGACCATCCTTTGCTGGTCATTTCCCAGGGATGATGTCAGTCGTGAAACGTCCTGCCAGCAGTTGGCACTGGCATTGAGGGATGAAGTGGTTGACCTGGAAAATGCGGGTATTGGCGTTATTCAGATTGATGAGCCTGCCATTCGTGAAGGCTTGCCGTTGAGAAAAGCGGACTGGCCAGAATATCTGGAGTGGGCGGTGAAGAGCTTTCGAATTGCGGCCAGTGGTGTGAAGGATGAGACTCAAATACATACCCATATGTGTTATAGCGAGTTCAATGACATCATCGAATATATCGCGGCGATGGATGCCGATGTAATAACCATCGAAACGTCTCGCTCAGATATGGAGTTGCTGGATGCCTTTGAAGAATTCGAATATCCCAATGAAATTGGTCCCGGGGTTTATGATATTCATTCACCCAATGTGCCCGGCATTGAGTGGATAAAAAAACTGATGACCAGGGCTTCTCAAAAAATTCCCGGGGAGCGCCTATGGGTTAACCCGGATTGTGGACTGAAGACCAGGGACTGGCCTGAAGTAGAAGCAGCTTTGAAAAATATGGTAGAGGCTGCAAGGCAGCTGAGGGCGGGTAGCCGGGAGCCTGTTCGAAAATAGTCTGCCCTGTGGGGCATTTGCTCCTGTATTCATACAATCGTGTGGCGTAAATTGGTCTGAAAATTAGATTTTGTTCGTCAAATCCCCATAGGGTACAAGTAGCATGCTATTTATGCCCTTCGGGTATTTATGCCCTTCGGGTACTCTCCTGAAAAATCGAATTATAAAGTTTTTAGATATTTTATCCCGAGAGTACTTTCAGGAGTCTCGATTTTACGTTTTAAAGACGAACTGTTATTTTTGTTTATTATTCCTTGATAAATCTCGCAGTCGTTAATTTTTGCATTTTTTACCGCTGTCAGCGTAGTATAATTATCCGTAATAAGATCGGTTTTTATTTTCTGAAGGCCTTTTATTTTTTCATGATAAGACTCGAATAACTTTAGAGTTCCTAATGCGTTATTTGTTTTTATCTGTCCGGAGGTCAGTTGTCTATTTAAAGATTCGATTGTTGAGCCTAAGTGGTTAACGCAATCCTTTTCGTCGTTAACGATTTTTTTAAATAGTTTATTTGAGTGTTCCAGAAAGCGTGTGATGGTCATAATATTTACCTTACTATTCGCAAGCAGCAAAATTAAACTGTCTTTAGTCAGCGGTTCTATACGAACAGCACTACTTTGTTTAAGCTGGTCAATGGAAGATTTGTTTTCAATATTGTATTGCTCGACAACAGCTAAAGAACTATCAATGGCCTTTGTCAGACTGGCACTGTCTGTGTCAGGGCATTGTACTCCAAGCATATCAAACAGCTGTTTACACTTATCGATGAGGGCAGTTGTCTGAGACTGATCTGTACTCTTTTGTGAACTGGCTGTAGAGCCTATATTAGCCCTGAGGATTTTGTTAACATTCTTTTTGTCAGTGAGTTTTTTCTTTAAAGTAGATATTTCGATTTCTCGTTGATTAACTGTTTGTTCAAGACGTTTTTTGTCCCTCTGAACCTCAAGGCTACCTATTTTTAGTTTGTTTGCAGCGTATTCTATAGTTTTACATGACGCCTTATGTCGTTGTATAGTTTCAGAATTTTTCATTCTTAATGTTGAATTTTCTTGTGAAAGCATAAGGTTCTCAGCTTTCAATGTTTCACAATGATATTCAGATTGGGCTAATCCATGCCTCAGGTTCAGGATTTCTTGAATAAGCAGATTATTCTGAGATGTTGGAGTTATTGCTGAATTAGAATCAAAGGGGTTTAATTCTGAAAGACTGGTGCCCGAACCATTCTCTGATGAGTTTTGGGGTGGCAATGGGTCGGGTATCTGGCAAGTGTCCGTTTGTTCTTCTGATAAAAAATCGGATAATATACTATCTAAGCAGGAATCATTGGTATTCATAAAATCCATTAAATCAAACTGTTGTATGCCTGGTTCAGAGATATCAGGCTCAGAAGTTGGCGGTGCTTTTTCTGTAATGTCCTTTTCTGAGATGCTCGGGCTTATGGTATAGGGCGTTATAGTAGTGGGGGTTTTATTGTTCTGACGAATTCTGTCACGACAGGTGCTAAGTGTTTCTTCATAATCTGGTGTGTCGCGATTTTGAATATTCAAAGCATTATCTGATTTGTTCAT
>NZ_JAVRMB020000242.1:0-5732 GCF_031844845.1 Endozoicomonas sp. | reverse complement strand
TGAATACATTCTGGACCATATGCGTAACGTCAAACAGCTGCCTGAAGATGTGGTGGATATGATTAGCGAGTTCTACCGCGATTTCCAGACCCGGGACTTCCGGCTGACCGAGTCCCCGAGAACCATGTTTGACTGGGCCTGCAAGCAGACCTACATCGCCCTGGGTAATATGATGAGCGTAGCCGCACAGATTGGTATTGATTCCTGTGCCATGGAAGGTTTTCACCGTGAGAAGCTGGAAGCGGTTCTGGTCGAGGAAGGTCTGCTGGACACCGGTGAGTTTGGTGTCAGTGTGATGGTTGCCTTCGGTTACCGGGAAAACGAGCCTTACCCCAAGACTCGCCATAATGAAGAAACGGTTATTGAGTGGCACTGACATAAGGCCGCTGTCCGTTATCCGTAGTCCGCTTTCCGCAAAAGCAAAAGCAAAAGCACAAGCTGCTCTTGCTTTTTCGGACTACGGACTACGAACCGCGGACTACGAGCAACAAGCTACGTTCGTTGAAATGGGAAAGTTGTTTAAGGACAGTTCCTTAACTCAGGTTACTGAAGGGAAGTAATGTCAGGCAATTGCTTTCAAAACCACCGGTATCGATATAGTGGATATTTCCCAGGGTCACAGGCTGATCCACAATGGTATGACCACAGAAAATATGGTCAATCCCCTCAACCAGAGAGTCATCACCACTTTGAATCCGGGTTCTGGACCACAGCACAGCCCAGACCAGATCCGGGTCAGATTCAATCTGATCCGGAGCCCATGCTGATAATGGATAATCCCCATGGCAAATAGCCACTTTCCTGCCACCAGCAAGGTCAACAGAAATCAAAACCGGCTGTTCTGCTGCCTTGGCAGCATACCTGTTCATTTTTTCTGAAGACACTTGCAGATGCCAGCGTCCACCGCAGAGGACCCACTGTGCCACCTCACGGGAAGATGGGTGCCGTACCGTATCGATCATGCACTGCTCATGATTGCCACGCACACTGAAAAACCACGGTTCACCCATCAGGGAGAGACATTTCTCTGAATCAGGCCCCCGATCAATCAGATCACCGCAGCTAAAACATCGATCCTTTGATCGGTCAAAACTGACAGCATCCAGAGACTGCATCAATAGATCATACATACCATGCAGATCTCCGATGACAAAATCACGTCCATTCTTATTCTCGCAAAAATGACGATAAAACATAATTCCTCCCTGGATATTTACAGTGTTCGTTGTGTTGTCTGCTTTAACTGCAGGCCCTGATTACTTCTGTCTGAGTATTAGTGTAGCCACTCCAGCTGCCTCTTCGTAGACCCTGAGCATTACCGGCAACAATAAATAGGACAAATTCAAGGCCAATATTAGTATTTGATTTGTGGATGTCCTTTACTTCTTTTTTACTTCTTGCACCTAAAGGGCGCGGGATTGCGCCTCAGTCTCGTTCAAGGCCAATATTAGTATTTGATTTGTGGATGTCCTTTAGCACTTGCGAAGACTATTCTTAATCGGTATTTCAGATTCAATAACCACTGTTTTTACATTTATGACACAGAACCCTTTAGGACATAGAGGGGGGAAGATAACCATGGCTGACCTCGACCTGGCCACTGACCTGGTAGATACATTTTTTTCCGAAATAGCCACCAGCTACTGCAATAAAGACCTGGAGCAACTTATTAGTCATTACACCAGTGAGCCAGATCTGCTGTTCTGGAATGCTGAAGGCGACACCATTACCTCCCACGACCAGTTAATCCTCTGGTATGAGGAACTATTCAGACAGTTTGAGATCAAATCAGTTAACTACAGGGTTGAGGAACTCTATGCGGATGAACACACCATTATTTCCGGAAGCCTCTGGGTGTTATCCACCCTGAGAAAACTCGGGGAAGAGCAGTTTGAAGAAGAGCAATCCCTGAGGGCAACGCACCTGTTCAGACAGCAAAATGGCCGATGGCTTATCAACCATCTACATGTTTCACCCACACACTTTCTATCCGACTGATGACTCAAACCAGGCGTTGTATTACGACATCTTCAGGCCAGTACCGGCTGGCATTTTCTGTATCACTGGGCGGTATGCTGGAGATATACGATTTTCTGATATACGGCTTAATGGCCAGCTATATTGCCGAGAATTTTTTCCCGTCTGAAGATCACGTCACGGCTTTGCTGAGTACCTTTGCTACCTTTGCCATCGGTTATCTTACCCGCCCTCTGGGGGGTATTGTCTTTGGTCACTTTGGTGATCGCTATGGCCGCAAAAAGACATTTACTTTTTCAATTTTTCTGATGGCTCTGACCACTGCCCTGATGGGATGTTTACCTGGCTGGGACAGTATTGGAGCAGCCGCCCCAATTGCGCTTATCGTATTACGACTGCTTCAGGGGTTTTCCCTGGGTGGGGAGATTCCCGGAGCCATTACTTACCTCAGTGAAAGTACACCAGAAAGGCGGGGGCTGGTGATTAGCATTCTTTTTCTGGCAATGATGATCGGTATTTCATTCGGTACATTTGTCCACGGTATGCTGGAGATGCACCTTACGCCTGAATCCATGAAAGAGTGGGGCTGGCGAGTTCCTTTCTGGATCGGAGGATCACTGGGAATTGTCAGCTATCATATCCGCAAACAGTTCTCTGAATCCGGATTGTTTGCAGCACTTGACCATGCAAAGGCACAGGCCTCCATTCCGATCGTACTTCTGTTTAGAGAACACACCAGAGGCGTTATCTGCGGATTTCTGACCATTGGCCTGTGCGGGGCAACAGCGACGATTTACAGTATCTATATGCCCGGTTATCTGTCGTCATTGCTCAACTTCCCCAGGGAAGCCGTTGCATGGCACACGGCACTGGCGTTTCTGATGCTGTCTCCACTTTGCCTGTTGGGCGGGATGTTTTCAGATCTAATCAATCACAAACTGATACTGGGTATCCTGGCGGTAGGTATTGCCATTACCTCATGGCCTTCATTCCAGTATTTTTCTTCACCATCAGCGCAACTGGGCACCATTATGCTTATTTGCGGTATTCTTGCCGCAACGGCTTCCGGAGCATTGCCGCCTCTGTTAATCAGTTTCTTCCCCACAGAGGTTCGCTATACCGGCATTGCCACCTGTTACAACATGGGATTTGCCATTTTTGGTGGTCTGGCGCCATTCACATCAATACTGCTGGCAAAATATTCGGATAACGCATCAGGGCCTGCCATTTATCTTTCCCTGGTTGCGCTGGTCAGTCTGGTTGCTTTAGTTATCCCCTGGCCAAATGTACAGCTGGTTACTGATAATGATGCAGCTTCTTAAGCTCAACTTTAAACCGGTGTACTGCTATCGGTTAACCCTGCCCTGCCATGGATCTTTCATTGTCAATACATGGTCGTTTATTGAAATCACCAGGGGCTTGCCGGATAATTGCCGCTACCTGGACAGATCAGCTTTTAATAATAACGACAAGGCTTCAGAATGAATCTTTCAATCCCGGGGATAAATAGTACGGTTCCTGCAATACTCTCATTGTGTCTGTTCTCTACAACGGTATACCCAACAACGGTATACCCGGACTCTTATGAGGACTGCCTGAATATACTACTGAGAGAAGGTGATGACTCACTGACGCTGGCTGATATCCGCCAGCAATGCAGGATCAATGCAGATCCGGAGCCTGATGACAATATTATTGAACATCGGGTTCAGGAAGAAGAAGAAACACGGGACAACCGGTTTACCCTCACCCCCCATCGGCCAAACTATCTGCTGCCACTTTCCTATAACAAAAGCCCCAATATCGCACCGTTTGAACAAAATATTAAAAACTTCTCAAGCACTGAAATCAAATTCCAACTCAGCGTGAAGGCACCACTGGCAGAAGGTGTTTTCAATGGCTACGGCGACATCTATGTGGCCTACACCAATACCTCCTGGTGGCAGGCCTATAACGAAAACTCAGCACCCTTTCGGGAAACCAACCATGAGCCGGAGGTGTTTATGGTTTTACCTACTGACTATCAGTTTTTTGGTTTTGATATGAATATGGTTGCCGCAGGGTTTACACACCAGTCTAATGGACGAAGTGGTGAACTCTCCCGAAGCTGGAACCGTCTCTACGCCCAGTTTATTTTTTCCAAAGGAAATTTCGTCGCCAGTATCAAGCCCTGGTGGCGAATTCCGGAGCCGGAAAAAGAACCCGGGGAGGAAAACAGTTCCAAAGGCGACGACAACCCTGATATTGAAAAATACATGGGATATGGTGAACTGCATCTGGGCTATCAAATTCAAGAGCACAACCTGGGCATGATGCTGAGGAATAACCTGCGCAGTGATAACAAGGGTGCGGTGCAACTGGACTGGTCATTCCCCATCAACCGGAGGTTCAGGGGCTATATTCAGTACTTCAATGGTTATGGGGAAAGTCTGATTGATTACAACGACAGCGCCAACCGCCTGAGCGTTGGCGTGATGTTGACTGACTGGCTGTAATGACCCATTTGTCAATTCTGTGATGAGAGTTATAAGACCTCTTCCAGCCTGCGAGCCTCGCTACCGCCACTGTATAAGTAGGTAATAGTTTGCTTTCATATAAACTGACTGAACGTATGGTCAATTTTATTTAAATAAGCTGACACAGTAATAACGCCAAGGTATAAAAATATAATAGCTATTTTTATAGAGGCAGATTTTGCGCCAACTATACGGCAGTAACAGTAAAAGCTATTTAAATGGGGTGTAATTAAAAGTGTCCAAAAATGCCGGTTTCATCCTCAATCCTGGATTGAACATAAGATAGACGGCGGGGTTCCTCAGCTACCAATTCTTTTATACGCTGGACTTCAGTTTCATCATAGATGAAAGGTCTTCCTCCTTCATGCCCCTTATATAACGCACGAATGCCATAGGAATTGTCCCGAAATAAATTACCCATTTGCCAGTAGATTGAGGCACCTGGGACCTGAGGAATAAGTAGGTGATAGTTTGTAATCGAATATTTTGACCACAAGATCAATAAATAGTTCAATCCCCCTGTAGCCAAGGCTTCAGCTAGATGTAAACTCAAGATTTATCCGGTAAAAAATACTCAAAAGCAAACTTTCACCTACTTACCATTCAATCTGTCCTTCAGGTATTCCCAGAAAGAAATACCATGAAGGCGACACGTTTATTTCAGGCTGGCAAATGTGTCGCGGCTTTGCCGTCCTGCTTCGCTACGAGTCCCACCGCTGATCTTTCGCCGTTTGACGTGTTCCCGTATCTGACTTTCGCTCAAATTGTTGTGAAGAGGGAGGCTCCGGTCGTTCAGGACCTCTAACCGCTCTGGCTCTTTCACAGCCAACTTGCCCAGTGCGTATTCTGGTCAACTTGAACACCCATTCTGTTTCATTTGAAAACCCTGGGCCCCTTACACATTGCCAAAAAAAACTGGCAAAAAAACTAGGGTCAGGTCTTTCCTGACTACTGTTTCCGGAATTTATGCGCAAACCAGGGCGAAAGCTTCAGATTTACTACCGTACCCATTAAGACATTTTTCAGATCAAATAGTTCCTGATAGATTATTATTTTGTATAAATAGGAATTAAAAAAAGGAATAGGACACCAGTGCGCCGAGATAAATCGGCAAGAGATTGAAGGTGAAACTCCTTCATCCGGTAAGGCATAGCAATCCGCCGGAACCCCAAGTCATGGGCGGTTGTCAGTAATGGCGATGGTTAAGCGTTGACAGGGGAATGTACAGGCTCAGTATTG
>NZ_JAVRMB020000241.1:0-8726 GCF_031844845.1 Endozoicomonas sp. | reverse complement strand
ACCGGATCGCACTGAATATCCACACTCAGGACACGGAAACCAACGACAGTATAAAACTTAAACGGTTAGCTGCTGGTTGGGACAATGGAAAGCTTGAGGAATTATTAAGCTCCATAGTACTTATTTGATGCGTAAGCCCTGGGCAGAGGACTCCGCTAAAAAATCCGTTAGTGCTGCCAACAAGGAATATCAGAAACAAAAGAATGAACTAGCCAAACTCTCGAATGGCTTCCATACCCTGATCGGTTATTCCACAAATCCACAAACTTGATCTTCATCCTTACCAGCCATTTTAACCATCTTGAATTTCTCAAGGGCATTAATGGTTTTCTTGTTCTTGGTAAAAGCTGATAAAGGAATGAAACCAGTATGAGCATATTTCTTGATAAGGTTCTTCTGGGTATTGGTTAATTTATTCATTTTTTGTAACTCCATTTATTGAACTTACATCCTAATTATAAGTCATGCGCCGTACAATCAAGGTAATTAACGACTAAATTTAAATAAAAAGATTTTTATTTCATCTATTGAACTTCTAAGTTTGGCAACATCGGAGTAATTAACTCCTGTGTCGGTTTCTAAGCTTTCTGGATCATTCATAAAGAAATCTAAAAGTTCTCTGATTTCTTCTTCGTGATCCTCCAGTTCTACCAGTTCATCGGATATGGCTAATAAGAGATCTTCTCTATTTGTTTCTTTGTTTAGGAGTATTCTATTCATTTAATTATTCCTTTATTAAGATTTACAAAATAATTATATGACAGTGGCAGAATAAAATGGCTTTAATATCCCAAGCACAATTCTCCAGAGAGCAGGGATTTAATAAAAGTTATGTTCATAAATTAGTTAAAAAAGGGATCATTAAGTTAAAGGATAGAAAGGTAGATACCAGACAAGCCCTGGCTGCAATGGAAGCCAATGCAGACCCGGTAACCTTGCTAAGAAAGGAAAACCAGCTTGAAGTTATTTCTCCCGGTAGCAATCCTGCAGGCGGTGCGGTGGACTTTGTTACCGCCAGAACCATGCGGGAGGCTTTCAAGGCAAAGCTGGCAAAACTGGAATATGAGGAAAAGAGTGGTCAGCTAACCGATGCTTCCAAGGTAAGGGAGGACGCATTCAAAGCAGGGAGAATTATTCGGGATGAATTATTGGCCATTCCTGACAGGCTGGCAGACGTTCTGGCGGCAGAGGAAGATGCAGATGCTGTCAGGAAGATAATTTTTGATGAGCTGGAACAAGTGTTAAATAACATCAGTAAATAAAAACGCCTTTCAGGAGTTTGAATGCTTCAGCCATCGTAACTATTCAGCACCCTGTTCGTAGCACATCTTGTGTTGTCCAAAGAGTCATAAGCACTACATATTGATTAACAGAACTTTAGTCCCCATATATTTTGATGTATTTCATCAAAAAATACCGGAAATTAAAAAATAGAGTAAGTGTGTTGTTACTTTGAATTCTTTGGTACAGCTCAATTTAGATGAATTTAAAATTCATCTGAGGGTGCTGAATAGTTACGAAATTGTCTGTAAATAACTCCCCTGTTTTGCTCATCACAGAGACGCAGAGGACACAGAGGAAAGACTTTCTTTATTCCTCCGTGTCCTCCGTGCCTCTGTGGTGAAAGAGGAAGTTATTTCGGGACAGCTCCCAAAAATAACAGCAACAGTTTTTCCTCTATACAGAACCACCATCATCTACACTGGTTTGAGATGTTTTTACTTAATTCTGAACTGAATCAACCATGGGGTTACCATGAAGGATAATCCTCTCTCTCTTGAAAATTATCAGAGACCGGTTCTGGGTACTCCAGAGGACACTGAAAAAGTATTGCTTCACTCCTGTTGCGCTCCCTGCGCCGGAGAAGTCATGGAAGCGGTTCAGGCTTCTGGCATTGAGCAGACCGTATTCTTTTATAACCCCAATATTCATCCTGCCGAGGAGTACCGGCTGCGCAAGGATGAAAACAAACGTTTCTGTGACAAGCTCTCCATCCCTTTTATTGATGCTGATTACGATACCGACAACTGGTTTGACCGAACCAGAGGACTGGAAAATGAACCGGAACGAGGCCAGCGCTGTACCGTCTGCTTTGATATGAGATTTGAACGGACTGCCCTGTACGCTCACGAACATGGTTTCCCGGTTATCTCAAGCACACTGGGAATATCACGCTGGAAGAACATGGAGCAAATCAACGATTGCGGTATCCGATCAGCCGGGCATTATCCCGGAGTTACCTATTGGACTTACAACTGGCGTAAGCAGGGCGGCAGCCAGAGAATGATTGAACTCTCAAAACAGGAAGCATTCTATCAGCAGGAGTACTGTGGCTGCGTATACAGTTTACGGGACACCAACCACTACAGAATGTCTCAGGGGCGCACCCGGATAAAAAGACTGGTGAATTTTTATGGTCAAAACAAAGAAGATAACGATTTAATTATTGCAAAATCTTCATGACATTAAATAACATCAACAATAGGGTCTATATTGATAAATTAAATTTAATAGCCATTTCCGTTTGTCCTGAACAGATACCAATAGAAATGAAACCGATTATCCGGGTAACGCTTACCTGTCTATTACCAATACTGCTGGCAATCTCTGTACCCTGGTATCGAGAAGGAGAGGACTCCGGCACATACCGTTTCATTGATGGCTTACCTGACTGGGTAGCAGTAGCACTGTTCTGTTATACACTGATTCCCCTGATTAATATTTTCATCTGGGCAACCTGTTCTTCGGATAGCGAACAAGATCAATAATCCATGCCAGCCATTGCTTTCAGCCTGCTCAACATTGCCGTTTACCTGCTCATCCTGATACCCATTTGTATCAAGGCCAGACGCAGCAGTCTTCAGCGCAATGCCACCGATCACTATCTGGCTAACCGCTCCCTCGGCTTTATGGTGCTTTTCCTGACCATCTATGCCACGACATTCAGTGGTAATATTCTTGGGGTCAGTGGTCAGGCCTATCGTACCGGTTTTACCTGGGTGATGTTTGCAGGTCTGGTTGCGGCCATTACAACCTCATTCCATCTGGTGGTTCCCAAACTCAGGCCTCTGAGTGTCAAACATCACTTTATTACCCCCGGAGACTGGATTCGCTATCGCTTTGGTTCAGATGCCCATGCGCTTAGAGTCCTGGTCGCCACTGTTCTGATTCTCTCCCTCGGGAACTTCTTATTTGCCCAGTTAAAAGCAGCGGGAGAAATCATTGTTGTCATGACCCGGGAAACCATTCCATATGAATTGGGCGTTCTGGGTTTTGCGTTCGTTATTCTGACCTACGATATTCTTGGCGGGCTACGGGCGGTTGCGTGGACTGATATGATCCAGGGATTGATTATGCTGGCAGGCTTCACCTGTCTTGGACTTTGGATTATAGAAACCTCCGGGGGAATGGCACAGCTTTCAACAACCATCGCCCGGCAACGACCGGAAAGCATTCAGATTCCCGGGCCAACAATCATGATTCAATGGTTCAGCCTGATGTTTCTTGGTGGCTTATCCGTCACCATCTATCCACAAACATTACAGCGGATTTTTGCAGCGTCCTCAGACAAAGCCCTCTACCACTCATTGGCGGCTATGGGCGTTGTTGCCCTCTTTACCAGCACCATATTTCTATTCACCGGCTGGGTTGCGATTCCTTTATTCAACCTTGATCCGGGATTTCAGGCAGACCAGGTACTTCCCAGGCTACTGGAGCACTGGGCTGCCAGTAATACCTGGAACCGGTTCAGCGCCATGATGGTACTGCTGGCCATTCTGGCGGCCATCATGTCCACCGCAGACTCCGTTCTGCTTTCTGTGGTTTCCATGATTCGTCATGACCTGTTGAAAAACACGAAACGGGAAGGCCTCAGGTACGATACAACCATTACCATTATTTTAATGGCCCTTATTTCCATGCTGGCGCTTTATCGGGATATTACCTTATGGCGTCTTATGGAACTTAAGCTGGAACTGCTTATTCAATGCTTCCCTGCTGTTGTCATTGCCCTGCACTGGCGCAAGGTATCATCAGCCCCCGTTATGGCTGGTCTGGTTTCCGGCCTCACGATTCTTGCCGCCATGCTTGTGATGGGCGTCAAACAGATATACGGAGTTAACGCCGGGCTGATAGCTCTAGTTGGTAATGTGATGCTGATGGGATGCGTTCATTTCATACTAAAGCAGGCACCACCGGAGAATAACAATGACCCGCGCCTTCCGAAATAATCCATCAGCAACTGGATAACGAAAGCCATTGGTATCACTATCCGCCCGGAAAATCAGGCCCTGCTGAAAGGTCATATTGTTCATCCCGATGGCTCTTACCAACACCAAAACTCTTGAGAACACTTGTGAGCATTTTCACATGAGATATGCCTCGATTCCGGTTATGAAGAGTTCATCAATATTTTTGATTTTGAGCCATAATTATCTGAACCGAAGCTTTCTTCAGAATGCCTTTATTTAACCGTTAAAATTTCTCTATCCAGCTTTCCTCTCAGGCCGATAAAACCTGAAATAAAATGCTCATTTTAAGACAACAGCCCGGTAGTTTTATTGACGACACAACACTGTTATCAGAGCCTGTTGCCAGAGCGCATCTACTCTACTTTTAAACACCGTTATCGAGCTACAAACTATGACTCGTTTTGTTGCGCCACTGTCAGGTATGTTTATTTTCGCACTCGCCAGCGGATACCTGATGACGCTGATTCCCTTAAGAATCAATGCAGCAGGTGGCAATGACTTTATGGCTGGCTTAATGGGAACGGTTTACTACCTGGGATTATTGGCGGGGTCATTCCGTTCAGAAAGCATTGTCAGCCGGGTAGGTCATATCCGTTCTTTTTCCTGTTTTATGGCGCTGCTGTGTGCCAGTGTTTTAAGCCTTGCCCTCTCAGAAGACATCACCGTATGGCTCATTCTGAGATTTATAAATGGTATGGCGGTTGCCGGAATTTTCGTCGTGGTTGAGTCCTGGCTTTTATGTGAAAGTGACAGCTCAAACCGGGGAAGAGTGCTCTCTTTCTATATGGTGTCATTGTATGGGGCCAACGCCATCGGCCAGCTTTTCGTCGGTTTTCTGGACAGCAGCAGCCTGATCCCCTTCATTCTGATTGGCATTCTATTGTCACTGTCTATTTTCCCACCGGCCATGACCCGAATCCCAACGCCGGAAATTCAGGAAGCATCTACCCTGGGGTTCAAAAAGCTCTATGAACTGACACCCTCAGGTGTTCTCGGATGCTTTGCTGGAGGGCTGGTGTTAGGCGGCCTCTACTCAATGCTGCCTATTTACCTCGCGGATCAAAGTGGCAGTGATGATTATACGGTAGCCCTGTTTCTGGCAGTAACCATGCTCGGAGGAATGGCTTTACAATTCCCGGTGGGTTATCTCTCAGACATTATTGATCGTCGAAAAATGCTGGTTTCTGTGGCACTGGCGGGCTGTGTTGTCTGTTTTGCCCTGATATTAACCCCCGAAAACAGCTGGCTGAACTTTCCTCTGCTGTTCCTCTTCGGTGGTGCCACCTTTACCCTTTACCCATTGGCCATCAGCCATGGTTGTGACCACATGCACCCCGACGATATTGTTGCCGGCACCCAGGGACTACTGCTGGCTTACAGCTTTGGCGCCTGCATTGGCCCCGTGCTGTCATCACTGTTTATGGGTAATATACCGGAAGGTCTCATGCTCTACTTTATCACCACCATGGGGATCATCGGCGTATTCTTCCTGGTACGAATGGCTTATCGTCCTGCCATCTACTCCAGCGACGAACACCCCTTCGTACCGGTACCCCGAACTTCGCCAGTTGTCGCACAAATTGACCCCCGTTCTGAGGCTGAAGAACTACCGGACGCTGAAGAAGCCATCAAATAAGAGATCAAAATTCCTCAACCCTCCGGGCAGTGATTTCACTGCCCGGAGTATTCTTTTAAATAGAGAACTTATTCCATACCGGGTATTACAAACTCTCTACCTGCCTCACAGCCTCAAGCAGCACATCAACGCCAGCGCCTGATTTATGGGCATTTTCGCTAATATACCTGCGGAAGCGTCGTCCGCCGGGCTCGCCATGATACAACCCAAGCATATGGCGGGTAATATGACTGAGCCACGTCCCTTTCGAAAGCTCAGACTCGATGTAAGGAATCATTTTCTCAATCACGTCAAAACGACTCAGCGTCGTTTTCTGGCAACCATACAGCCGGCCATCCACTTCAGACAGAAGGTAAGGATTCTGGTAAGCCTCGCGACCAAGCATCACCCCATCAACATGCTTAAGGTGATGATCAATTTCCTCAAACGTCTTGATACCGCCATTAATGGAAATACTCAGGGCAGGAAACTGTGTTTTCAGTTCATACACCCAATCTGGCTTTAAGGGGGGAACATCACGATTCTCTTTGGGAGAAAGTCCCTCCAGAACCGCAATACGGGCATGAACAATAAAGGTATCGCAACCGGCTTCAGCAACCGTACCCACAAAGTCCACAAGTTCCTGCCAGGATTCACGTCCATTAATGCCAATGCGATGTTTCACCGTTACCGGGATAGACACCTTCTCTTTCATTGATTTGACGGCATTGGCCACGGTTTGAGGCTCAGCCATTAAACAGGCACCAATACGACCATTCTGAACCCGGTCACTGGGGCAGCCCACATTCAGATTCACTTCCTGGTAGCCTCGTTCTTCCGCCAGGCTGGCACAAAAGGCAAGATCCTTATCATCATGTCCACCCAACTGAAGCGCCAACGGGTATTCAACAGCATCATGCTGCAAAAACCGGTCTTTATCACCGTGAACCAGGGCTCCGGTTGTTACCATCTCGGTATAAAGCAGCGCCTGCCGGGACAACGCTCGATGAAAATAACGACAATGTTTATCAGTCCAGTCCATCATCGGTGCGACAGAGAACCGGCGATCCAGAGATTCGCTGGTTTTTTCTTTATTTACAACAGGTTGAATCATATACCCCTTACCATCAGGAAACCTTGAAATGCCCTGAAAAACCTCGAAATCGATCACCATTTGCTACATGGTTTATTATCAGACCAATCTACTGAATAAAAATAACGTACCATTATGACTATCGTAAAAAGAAAAACAAAGACAGGAAAGCTGCGACATACCGTACAGATCAGAAAGATGATCAAAGGAGAGATCTTTCGTGACGCTCGTACTTTTAACTGCTTAAAAACCGCAAAAGCCTGGGAGCGTAAGCGCCTGTCTGAACTAGATGGCGCAGAAAGCATCGCTTCAATAAAAGCCGGGCAAGATTGTGAGATAACCATCGAAATGCTGATTGAGCGAGAATAAACAGGACGAGAATAAACAGAATAAAAATAAACAGAAAATAAACAGAGAAAATAAACAGGACATCCATAAATCCAGAGCGAATAAACAGGACATCCATAAATCCAGAGCGAAAGCTTAAGCAAAATGATGGTTCAATCTAGACGAATAGAAATTTATGGATGTCCTGTTCCTTACCAACAAGTCGAACTGCCCTCACCCCACAGCATCGGTAGCCGGTCAGTGACGGGAGCTGGTCAGAGGCATGAGATGATAGAGCAGTTTCGCCCCCGATGTTCCAATATGTCGGTATATATTGGTAAATACCGACAATTCGGAATATTCTTAAGAGATGAAAAGAACCAATCAACAAATCCTGGATTTAGCCCAATCGGAAGGGCTTATCCGCTCCCGTGATATTACTGCGCGAGGCTTGCCTCGTGTCGCACTGACCAGACTGGTGAGGGAGGGGCTGCTCATTCGGCTGGATCGCGGCCTTTATGCCCTGCCCGACAGACAGGTGTCGGAGCATGGCTCCCTGGCAGAAGTCGCCAGTAAATATCCCGACGGAATCGTTTGTCTGCTGTCTGCCCTGCGTGTGCATGGTCTCACTACTCAATCGCCTTTTAACGTCTGGCTTGCCATCCCCAATAAAGACCGATCACCGAAAATGGATTATCCCCCACTTCGAATCGTGCGTTTTTCTGGTAAGGCGCTGACCGAGGGAATAGAAGAACATGTCATAGATGGCGTTACCGTTCATATGACCAACGTCGCCCGTACCGTTGTTGATTGTTTTAAATTTCGCAACAAGATCGGACTGGATGTCGCACTGGAATCTCTGCGCGAAGCCTGGGGCAATAAACGTGTCAGTATGGACGACCTGTGGCGCTACGCCGTCCTGTTCCGGGTTGCCAATGTAATGCGCCCTTATATGGAGAGTCTTTCATGACCAGACGAAACGCAGCCGCCTCCGTGCGCGCCCGTCTTCTCAATCATGCCCGCAAAACGAAACAGGACTTCAGTCTTGTGCTTACCCGATTTTGTCTTGAACGTCTGCTGTACCGAATCAGCATCTCGGATCACGCTGACAATTTCCTTCTCAAAGGAGCCCTGCTGTTTGACCTCTGGTTTGATATACCGCACCGCCCAACCCGGGATGTGGACTTTCTGGGCATTGGATCATCTGAATAAACAGGACATCCATAAATCCAGAGCGAAAGCTTAAGCAAAATGATGGTTCAATCTAGACGAATAGAAATTTATGGATGTCCTGTTCCTTGCGTTGTCCGTTTAATAATACGGATAATTAAACGCTGTTTTCCATATTCGGTTTCATTAATCACAGAAAGTGTCGAATATTCTTTGCCAGGCCTGAGCTCGTGCCACTCAACGCCTCGCGCTTCAAACTCAGGTAACCATC
>NZ_JAVRMB020000240.1:0-3892 GCF_031844845.1 Endozoicomonas sp. | reverse complement strand
GTTTTCACCGTCTGTACTCAGTTTCATGCTGTCAATGATCGGGCTCTTTTTGGAGTCCTGTGCGTATTCCACCGAAAAAAAACAGTGGTCTTTGTCATGAACCGCATCCAGCTCAATCCCCACCTTGCGCTTTTCCGGGTTTCTGGTGAGCAGGTCTTCAAATGATCCCATATCCACAGAGTCATTCACCTCGTCACCCAGGTTGAGATGAACGGTAGGATCCGGTGAAGTGGCCGTCTGTTTCATCAGCAGCAGGCTTTGCAACAGACTGGATTTGCCGGTGGAGTTTTCGCCCAGCAGCAGGGTGACCGGTTTCAGCTGAATATCACCAGATTCCCGCCAGGCTTTAAAATTGGATAGTTTTAATCGGGTTAGCATATCCTGTTCATTCCTTGACTGACCGATAAGAATGTCCGGTGAGTGTACTTTAGTTGTCCCGGTGCCTGACTGTACTGGCTCAGTGCTTAAACCGTAAGGCAAGATAGTGTTTGATCCCGGTCAGGCGGTTCTATTGTGATTGATTAGTATGCCACTATCGCCCACAACACTTCTTAAACTTTTTACCACTGCCGCAGGGACATGGGTCGTTGCGGCCGGTTTTTGGTGTTTCCCGTATCAGGGTGCCGGTGTGGAGAAACCGTTCCTGTGATCGGGGTTTGGGTTCAGGGCGTTGTTCAGGTTCAGGCTCGAAAGTGGACCAGTGTTGCAGTTCAGCCACCGTGTCATTGATCAGGCTATTTTTATTGCTATTCAGCGACTGGTTGTCGTGTTTTTGCAAGTCTGTTTCAAGATCGCTAATGCCATAGTAGAAGCCATCCACCAGCCATAACTTAAACCGGACCGGACGTAAATCCGATTCTTTCGCCCTTCCAAGGTAACTTCTCAAAAACTGCTGGAGAACCAACGTGCTAACTCTCTGCAATCCTTGGTACACGCTAAATATGCACTAAGGTTTTGTATGAATTTGAGCTACTCCCAGCACTTTTTGAGAAGTTACCCTCCAAGTCCGGTGAGTATTAACATGAGCAATGTTCAATAGCTGTATACCGGATAGCATCAGCTGTTTATCTCCCGCCCACCGTCTTAGGCCATAGCTTCTTAAGCCCGATGGCTGATCCATGACGGATGCAACATTTATCTTTTTGAGTGCCTTATTTCCCACCCGGAAATACGAGCACTCAGTAGCCCATGGTATTGACAGGGTGGTAGCTTCAGGGTGACTATGGTGCTGTTCATCCTGTTTTTCAGAACACTTAGCCGCAGTGGCATTTTCTTCACATATCGAAAGTGAATCAATATCGGGCATTTCTGTCTCATTTCCGACATTAACTAAACTATCGTACACCTTATGCAACCGCCCTGATGGTTTTGTTGTCTTTTCCGAATTTTTTTTAAAAGAGAGGAGGTTGTTCAGGAAATCTTCATTAAGAACTTTAGCGCTGTCTTTATTCTCAATACCTTGATTCCGGTGTTTAATATAGTCATGACAGATGTTTCTCAACGCCTCCGGTTTTACTTTATTCTCGAAGCCTTCCAGATAAATGCTGTTGATAAGCGCAGACTCGGTTAGCATGTAAAGGTTTGGCATGAACTGTATGATATCGATATCAGAATAAGTCAGTACATCCATTCCCCAATGCCTGACATTATCAGAAAACTCTTTTTTACCCTCTATTTTTTCAGCTTTAGCAAGGGCTGTTTCAAGGACATAATCTTTTTCAAGCAGGATCAGATATCTTAATAAATCCATTGTATGGACATTCAGGCCCAGTTCATATTTTTTCCGATCCTGGGGCGTATCACATATCGTCTTAACGCATTTCTGAGCACAAAAATGCGACTCAAATACACTATTTTTAAAGCTGGTTTTTTCATCCAGCTCATTCTCCATATCGAGGGTAAGTAAGTTTGGGTGGTGCTTGAACAAAGCGGACATTGTAGCAACCTGACTTTTCGTCATATTGCAGGTTGAATATATCAGTAATACAGGGATTTTGAATGATCGAAAGTATTCTGCTTCCTGTTCTATAGTTGCAACATAATCCCATTTACGGGAGTTGTTTTTACCGTCGAACAGGGTTGTACCATGCAGAGCGTACCAGGTATGAAAAACCGGACCCGGGGGGGTAAGAGTCAACGCCAGTTCATTTGCCTTTTCAACCGTGTTGATTTCTGCCATACACAAGCTGCTGGCAATGCTGAAGATGGATGCTTCATCCAGGGTAGTTGAAGGCATTTGCTGAGACGCAAGGGTGATAGCAATCTGTTTGTGCTGCGATAAATCAGGCGGAGAAATGGACATTTTCCGCTGTGAAACGGGTGTTTTTGATGGTTCTGTCGCACTGGCCGACGCTGTATTTGACTGATCGTAACCAATCCCTGAAGCCTTGACTGCATAATCATTATGGTTAGATTCCCTACTCACCATTACTGGCGGCCCAGATTGCACACCTGTATTTCCCAACATTACGATCACCCTAATTTTTGTATTTACGATCGATTATTGGACGTTATTCATTGCATTTAGTTCCTTGCCCCCCATTTAAAAAGCGTACTTACGTCTATTGAACAGATTTTGTCCAGCTCAGGGCGTTGTATATGGCTATACCGTCAAACACGGAACCACCGGGGTTGTTGATGCTGATGGTGATTGCATAATTCGCAGACTTTACCTTCATGGCAGCCGCTTGACCCCGAACCACCCTGCCATTCCGCAGTTTCACTTCCTGACGGATTTGGGTCATATCATCCCAGCCAGCGTCTTTGATGGCAGGCAGGATGAATTTTGTGATGATGTCGGATTCGGTGAGTTTGGATTTGTCCATAGGTTTGCTGCGCTTCCGGTCAGTGCGTTTTGCTGGCGGGATTGTCGCACAACCCAGTTTGGGATAAATAGGTATCCCCCCGATTCAGAAGCTGTCGCAAAACCCTCGTTCCCACGCTCTGCGTAGGAATGCATACGGATCTGGCCGCATGTGGAGAAACCTCTCCTTGCCAGAATCTGTGGGGGTTTCAGGCTAGTTATTCACTTGTGGCGAATACGGTATGCATTCCCACGCAAAGCATGGGAACGAGGTGTCCGGAGGGTTTTGCGACAACCTCTTCAGCGGTATTTCCGGAGTACCGATATCCGGGGGGCTTTACGAAAAAAACGAATTTACGAATTTATTACTTCAGGCCGCGTGCTTATTGGACTACATCGTTCGTAACCGGCCTTACGAATCAATAAATTTACGAACTAATTCGAGCCTGACTGTTGACTGACCAACACCCGTAATTAGTTCGTAACTTTTCTTCTTTCGTCTCTGGGTACGAATTTTATAACCCTCGTGATCCGTGGCCTGTAAAACTTTTTCGTAAATTCTTTTATTTCGTAATGACTGGCCTGAAGATGGTTTTCTTCCTGCCTCTGCCCTTTTGTTCGGGCTGATATTGCTCCACCCCTGGCGGTATGGATTCAGTCAGAGACTTCAGGGCAGCGGTGATGTCTTTGGCTTTCTTGTTGCCGCTAAAGAGGTTTTGACTTATCTCGGTACTGGAGCATCCTTTCCCGTCGTTATGGGTCAGCAAAAACCCATGGATTTCACCGGCCAGGCTGATGACTTCCTCTTGTTCTGCTTCCTGCCTTGCCGTGTTTAACAGGTAACGGATGCTGGCGGCGGAGAAATCCAGCCAGCGGTAAGCCTGGCGGACGTGTTCAGCCTGCACCGATTCTGAGAGGTCCATCAATGCGAAAATAGCCGACAGCCGACAGACAAACACCCGGTGGCGGGAAACCATATTTGCCAACAGTTCCGGCATGGCATCCTGTGCGGATTCCCTTTGGTGGTACTCCTCAATAATTACCGCTCTGGCCTCTTGGGACATCACCATTTCACGGCCTGCTTTTTTG
>NZ_JAVRMB020000239.1:0-6294 GCF_031844845.1 Endozoicomonas sp. | reverse complement strand
TCATCCAAAAGCTGGATTTACCCTCAATAGTATTGTCTGCATCACTTGGACTCAGGGATGGTTAATACTGATGATGATTGAGTTGTCAGTTTTTATAGCCAATCAGGTTTTATTGGATTTTAACATTGTGGCTGTCCTATTCTATTTCTTCGCTATTTCTTCAAGGGGAAACCCTGTTTATTGATGCCCGGCAGATGGGATCTATGGTGAGCCGCACCAACAAGGAACTGACTACGGAGGATATTGCTGAGATTACCCGTACTTATCATGCCTGGCGGGGAGAATCCGGTAATGGTGATTACGAGGATATAGCGGGATTCTGCAAGGCGGCCACGCTGGAAGAGATTAAAGCCAACGATTATGTGCTGACACCGGGACGATATGTGGGTGCTGCTGAGATTGAAGACGATGGTGTTTTGTTTGAGACCAAAATGCAGGCGCTGAGCCAGACCCTTTACCAGCAAATGCAGGATGCGGAAAAGCTGGATGGGGTAATTCGTCAGAATCTGGAGGTGTTGGGTTATGGTAAATGATTGGAAAGAGGTATCTCTCACAGATATTTATGAGATACGTTCTGGCTTGTCTAAACCTGCTAAGGATTTTGGCCCAGGTTATCCATTTCTTTCTTTTAAAGACGTTTTCTATAACTTCTTCGCTCCAGACGAGCTTTCTCAGCTGGTACAGTCGAATGAGAAAGAGCGCATCGGTTGCTCAGTTAAAAAAGGCGATGTTTTCTTAACCAGAACCAGCGAAACAATGCATGAATTGGGAATGAGTTGTGTTGCTCTGAAGGACTATGACAACGCAACTTTCAATGGTTTTTGTAAGCGGCTAAGACCGAAAGACAGTAATAATGCTGTACCTGAGTATGTAGGTTATTACCTGCGTAGTCAGAAGTTTAGAAACGAGATGCTGGCATTTTCAACCATGTCCACTCGTGCGAGCCTGAACAACGAAATGATCAGTAAGCTGAAGATTTCACTGCCATCAGTTCAAGAACAGGAATTTATAGCCCACGTACTAAAGACTCTCGACAACAAAATCCAACTCAACCGCCAAACCAACCAGACTCTCGAAGCCATGGCGCAAGCCCTGTTTAAAAGCTGGTTTGTGGATTTTGATCAGGTGATCGATAACGCACTGGCGGCGGGTAACGAGATTCCTGAGCCTTTGCAGGCACGAGCTGAACAGCGCAAAACCCTTTATGAAGGCGACGCTCTTTTGGCCTCTCGTATAGAAAAAGCGCCTGCACCACTGCCAGAACATATACTCCAACTGTTCCCGAGCAGCTTTGTCTTTGATGCTGATATGGGGTGGATTCCTGAGGGGTGGGAAATTAAAACTATCGGGAATATGCTTGATCTCGCCTACGGAAAGTCTCTACCTGCAACAAACCGTGAGCCCGGACCATTCCCTGTGTATGGTTCTGGTGGAGTTAGCGGATACCACAAAGAGGCAATATGTAACGGTCCAGGTGTAGTTGTTGGTCGTAAGGGTACAGTTGGCTCCGTTTATTGGGTATCACAGGACTTCTTTCCGATAGACACTGTCTTCTATGTAAAACCTAAAGTTAAGATGCCACTCTTCTGGGTTTTTCAGAAGCTTTCCCATATGAATATTGCAACATTAAGTGCAGACTCAGCTGTGCCTGGGGTTAATCGTAATGCGATTTATACAATAAAATGGGTGATACCTTCGGAGCAAGTACTTGAAGAATATTTCGAATTACTGTCACCAACTATCAAAAAACAAACTGAATTGAGTGTTCAAAATGAAAGCTTAGTTAAAATCCGAGACACCCTACTCCCCAAACTAATCTCCGGCGAACTCCTGCTACCTTCAGAATCAATGGAAGCCCAACAACAAACCGAAGCCGCCGTCGCCTGAGGACAAAATATGACCGATCAACCCGGCACCCACCTCGAAAGCACTGTGAACCCGACCCTGTTACAGGCCATCCGAGGTGTCCTGGGGCAGGCGCGTACCCACCTGCAACAGACTGTGAATCACACCATGGTTCAGACGTACTGGCAGGTGGGGCAGCTGATTGTCGAAGAAGAGCAGCAGGGTGAAAAACGGTCTGAGTATGGCAGGCAGCAGCTTAAAGCACTGTCACAGCAATTGACGGCGGAATTCGGCAAGGGCTTTGACACCAGCAATTTAAGTAATATGCGCCGGTTTTATCTGGCTTTTCCAATTTATGACGCAGTGCGTCATAAATTGAGCTGGACCCATTATCGCCGCCTGATCCGTATCGACAACCCGCAGGCACGAGCCTGGTATATGCAGGAAGCCATAGAGCAGAGCTGGAGCGCCCGGGCACTGGATCGACAGGTGAGTAAACTCTATTACGAAAGGCTGCTTTCCAGCAAAAACAAGCACCCTGTTCAGCAGGAAGCAGGGCAGGAGGCCAGAAAGCTGAAAGCTCGTCCGGAAGATTATCTGCGCGACCCTTATGTGCTGGATTTTCTGAACCTCCCCTGTGAATCCCTGCTGGAAAACAAACTGGAACAGGCGCTTATTAACAATTTGCAGAAATTCCTGCTGGAACTGGGCAAGGGGTTTGCTTTTGTTGGTCGGCAGCAACGCATCAGCACAGAAGACCAGGATTTTTACATTGACTTGGTCTTCTATAACTTCAAGCTCAAGTGCTTCCTGCTGATTGACCTGAAACTGGGCAAACTCAGCCATCAGGATGTGGGGCAGATGGATACTTATGTGCGTATCTACGACCAGCACCGCAAAGGCGATGATGATAATCCAACCATCGGCCTGATCCTGTGCAGTGAAAAAAGTGAAGCCGTGGCGAAATATTCAGTGCTGACCGACAGCAGGCAACTGTTTGCCTCCAAATATCTGACCTGTCTGCCCAGTGAGCAGGAATTACAAGAGCAACTCCAGCGTGAGCGTACGGCATTGCAGGCAATCGAGAATGAAGGTGAATAATCCGGGTGGTCCGGAAGATTCCCCGGGAAGACCATGAAGTTCACAGAAGAACAGCTTGAAAAAGCCATTATTCAATTACTCGGGGAGCAGGGATACCCTTATGTTCCCGGTTCTCAAATCCATAGATCATCAGATGACGTTCTTATTAAAGAGGATCTGCGCCGCTACCTGGCTCAGCGTTATCAGCCGGAGGAGATTACCGAAGGTGAGATTGACACGGTCATCCGACAGCTGGAAACCCTGCCCGCCAGTGATCTGTACGACAGCAATAAACAGTTTTGCCAGTGGCTTTCTGATGGTTTCCTGCTCAAGAGAGAGAAACAGGCAAAGGCCAGTGCAGCGGAACAGAAAGACCTTTATATTCAGCTGATCGACTTTCCTGCTACAGACGATGTTCGCACTGAGCTCAGAGCTTGTCGAAGAGTCGACGTGAGCGATCATCAGAACCCTGTCAGCAGGCTTTCCTCTACACTCTTCGACTCCGCTCAGGGTGAACGAAGATTCAATCATGACCAGAACCTCTACAAACTGGTCAACCAAATGGTAATCGAAGGGCGGGAAACCACCCGCATTCCCGATGCCATTTTATACATCAATGGTCTGCCACTGGTGGTGTTCGAGTTCAAAAGCGCCATCCGTGAAGATGAAGCCAGCCTCCACGATGCCTATGTGCAACTAAAAATCGGGGTCAGGTCTTTCTTCTTGAACAACTATCGTCGCAGGTTACTATTTGCGATATGAAAAACCTGACTATTCCGATTTTAAGCTGAAAATCAAAAACCGATTTGTATCTTTCAAGAAGAAAGACCTGACCCCAGCTTTTCAAGATTTCATATGCACGATAAAAGTCCGGATCACAGATTTCTCCGATTACGAGAATCGGACATAAAACCGCATAAAACCGGGGTCACGCATAAAACCGGGGTCATAAAACCGGGGTCAAAACCGGGGTCAGGTCTTTCTTCTTGAATAACCATCGTCGTAGGTTACTATTTGCGATATGAAATACCTGACTATTCCGATTTTAAGCTGAAAAATTATAACCGGTTTTTAGCTTTCAAGAAGGAAGACCTGACCCCAGTTTTTTCTTTCACGGCAAACACGGGTGATGTTCATAGAGCCTTCCCATTCTCAGGCTTCGCCTGTCGCGAACAAGACCCAACCCCGCCATGAGTTGTAATGTCCGATGAAAACACTATCAAGACAATCAGACATACAATTTAGCGGATAATGTATATCTGTAGTCTTATAGCACAGATAACATAAGAAGAAGTAATGCGGGGTAGGGTCTTGGAATTTTCATAACTGCACGATGAAAGACCTGACCCCGGATTTTTCGTTATTAATTTCGGATATACCCATCCAAATGTTCGATTACATATGACCAACCACTTATTTATTCATATATATCCATTCTTTCCTCCCCCTCACCAAACTTTTCATAAACTTCATTCTTCATTTTTTTCAGCTCATCATCAGTAAAAATCGATGAATCGTTCATTTTCTGATGAAAGGCTTTGATACCTTTGTTAGATGGAACTCCATCCACATACATCTCCATACTGAATGGATGCCGTGAGGTATTACCTTCATTTTTCCTAGATTCTTCCAATGGATTGAACTGCTTGGTCATTATCGATATTAAATCACTTTGGTATGTTAAAATTATACGTTCTAAACTATTTTTGAATTCAGTCATTTGACTGCTGGGTATTCCTTTGTCATATATATTAACCTTATCGGCATAGAATCCTAACTTTTCTTTTGCTAGCTTTAGCATTGCTGGGTCTAGCTCATTATAACCATCTTTCAAGCTGTTATATCTAATAGCAAAGGTAGTAAAGGACAAATCATCATTGATTTCTGTTTTTTCGTCAAGATCAAGTTCTAATATCAGGTTCAACGTTCCGGGATCTAGATTTCCAGTTGTATTTTTTGATAAAAGCAAAGATTTATGTTTTCCGTCTATTATGTGAACATTTTTGTCATACTCCATCAACGACCGATTGTCAGGTTTAATATAAATGGACCTTTTAAATTCTGAATATTCAATATTAAATGTCTTTTTTGCAGTTTCAGATAGATTTAATTTTACCGTCAGATAGATAGGCTCTCTGGTAATTGATGAAAAAAACTCTGTTTTTGCCAAGAGTACAAGGATTTCATCAAACTTACCTTCTAGTCCATTAAAGTACCTGCATTTTTTTTCATTGATAACCTTTTGATAAATATCTTTTAAACTTTTGTAGTAGATATCATCACCAAAAGGATCAACGGCGAGTAGTTTGTTAAATAAATCCCCATTGTATTCAGTTTTATCATCTATAAATATTGATCGCAAATTTCTCAAAGACTCTGATGGCTTCTCGTCGGCAATTCCAGGTTTGGATGTAGCGTTGATATTTTCACCCAAGAAATTCGTGAAATTTTTTAATATTTTGATGCGATGCTCTTTGCCTAATTGTTGTAACTTGCCAAAAAGAACATCAAAGTTATCAACTGTTTTGTCACGTAAGGTTTTTGTTATAGAAGGCTTCAGCCCTTTTAAATATTTTGTTTTAACGAGGTAACACGTAAAATTTCTCGTTTCTCCATTTTTAAAATCATCTTCTAAATTAGCTTTGATCTGAAGTACATCAAAATACTGTTGGTCAGATTGTGTGATAGTTGATTGAATGGGGTTTTTTAACATTTTTTAAGTACCATTTAATAAGTAGTTAATCATTTGTATTTCATTGTTTCTGACAGATAGTTCAGTAAAAAGTTCCAAGCATTGTTCAAGAGATGGCTTAGTCCTGAAAATCAGTGTCAGGTCTTTCTTGCGACAGGCTAAGCCTGAGAATGCAATCAGGGAATAGGGAATAATTAAAAAAATAATTAGAAAAAATAAAAAATAATTAGAAAATAATTAGAGAAATAATTAGAAAATAATTAGAGGAAATAATGAAATAATTAGGAAATAATTAGAGGAAATAATTAGGGAAATAATTAGGACACCCATAAACTGGACTTTCCAAATATCTATTCTACTTTTCTCCTGAACCCATTTTATTCCTGACAGGAGAACCCATGACCAACCCACGGCGAAATCTGATCGATACGGCGGGTACACACTACTATCATTGTGTCGCTCGTTGTGTCCGCGAAATAATTAGAAATAATTAGGACACCCATAAACTAAAATAATTAGGACACCCATAAACTGGACTTTCCAAATATCTATTCTACTTTTCTCCTGAACCCATTTTATTCCTGACAGGAGAACCCATGACCAACCCACGGCGAAATCTGATCGATACGGCGAGTACACACTACTATCATTGTGTCGCTCGTTGTGTCCGCCGGGCG
>NZ_JAVRMB020000238.1:0-13503 GCF_031844845.1 Endozoicomonas sp. | reverse complement strand
GCGCTGTTTATCAGGACTCTGCGTTGATCCGGCAGCAGGTAATGGGGCTGGTTTCAGGAGAGATTAAAACCATCAAGGGGGCGAAGCTGAAGTTAAAGGCTGATACTGTCTGTGTTCATGGCGACAACCCTGAATCAATAGCCCTGATTAAAGAACTCCATCAGCTGCTTAATCCATGATTGATATTCTGCCGGTTTCTGAAGCCGGACTGATCATACAGCTGGGTGATCATATTGATACGCAGCTTGCCATAAGGATAGGGGTTTTAGCGGATCAAATCAGACAGTCTTTTGCCTCTGAGCTGATCGAAGTGATCCCTTCTTATACGACGATTTATATCCAGTATCATCCACTGAAAGCTGATTTTACCGGGTTAAAGAAAAAGCTATTGGCCATTATCAATACTTTTTCTGAAGATCCTGGAAATCGTGATAATCCCCGGAGCTTGCGGAAGATAATAACATTGCCTGTTTATTACAGCCCGGAGACCGGCCCTGATTTATCCGGACTTTCCAGGCTTCATAACTGTTCTGTTGATGATGTTATCCGTATTCATAGCCAGTCTGTTTATGTTGTCTGTGCCATTGGCTTTAGTCCTGGCTTTGCTTTTCTTGGTAAAGTTGACGCCGCTATTGCCACGCCCAGAAAATCGGAGCCCAGAAAAATGTTGCCAGCGGGCAGCGTAGGTATTGCTGATCAGCAAACGGCTGTTTACCCCTCTGACTCTCCAGGCGGTTGGCAGATCATTGGTAACTGCCCGATTCCTTTGATTGATTTTAAAAAAAGCCCCATGTCTCCTTTTTCTGTTGGTCAGTCTGTCCGGTTTCAACCAATATCACGAGAACAATTTTTCTCGTTTGGAGGAACTCTGTGGTCGCATTAGAAGTGATTGACCCGGGGTTGATGGTACAGCTGCAGGATCTTGGGCGTACCGGAATGGGGCATCAGGGGGTTGCCCAGGGTGGTCCAATGGATCTTCATGCTTATTGTTGGGCAAATTATCTGCTGGGTAATGACATGAATTGTCCGCAGCTGGAGATTACTGCGGGTCAGGCAACCTTTTTGGCCCATCAGCCGGTCACACTGGCACTCACCGGGGCAGACCTGGATGCGAGAGTGAATAAGCAGTCCATTATGGGGTGGCAAACCATTCATCTAACCCGGGGTGATGAGCTGTCTTTTCGTTTTCCCAAAAGCGGGTTAAGAGCTTATCTGGCCATTCCCGGAGGCTTTTTGGCACCCACCGTTTTTGGCAGTGTAGCGACGGTGGTGAGGGATCGTATGGGAGGGCTTGCCTGTGATGATGGGGGGGCAGGTAAAGGTCATCTGGTTGGTCAAAATGCCATTCTTGAAGCCAGGTCAGGTGTTGTATTTACTCCCGGTATAAACCGTATGGTGCCGGTACGTTATATTCCCTTGTATGGCAAAGACCTGCAGCTAAATGTCATTGAGTCTTATCAGGCCAGTGGTTTTTCCCGGGAAAGCAAAGCGTGTTTCTATCGATCCGGGTTTACCCTGTCTCCTGACAGTGATCGTATGGGTTATCGTCTGGATGGGCCGGTTATCAAACCTCCGGGTAGTGGTGTTATTTCGGAAGGTATTGCCCCGGGTGCTGTCCAGATCCCGGAAAACGGTCAGCCCATTATTCTTATGAGAGACCGGCAGACTCTGGGAGGGTACCCAAAGATTGGCTGTGTTCCCCAGCTGGACCTGAATAAGCTGGCGCAGGCGATGCCGGGTACATTACTCAGTTTTTGCCCGATTACCCATGATCAGGCAAAAGAACGATTGAAGCATTTCTACGCATTTTTTTGTCTGTAGCCTTGAGCCTTTTTCATAAATACTGTCAGTGATAGCAAAGGCTTCAGAAAATGTAACGGGCCTTATTCACGTCTTTCCTGATGTTAAAACTATAGAGCACCCGGATTTTCAGTGGGTAATATGAAACTGCAGTTTCAGGGAGCTTATACTTCAGTTTGTATGCTGGAATATGTAACGCCTGCCGGTTGTTGGGGCGGAGCCGGTTCTCTCTGGTTTCCTAATACATCATCATAGGACGGGGGGGGTTCAGGAACGCTCCCGGCCATTTGCTTTTCGGGCGGAGGGTTACCACTGTGTGGATGGGCAGAGGAATTTATGGTTTCATCTGCACAGATGCTGGTTGAGCATTCTTCCATGGGTATTGCATCATCGTAAGGTGGAGGGATGTCATTATTATCACTATTGAGCAGAGTATTGGTATTGTCTGATGTGATGTCTTCAACCTCAATCCTATGGTGTTGTTCTGTACAATAAGCACGTATTTTTCTGTAGAGATGGGAGAAAGTCAGGCTGAAGGCTGTGATGCCAATCGCGCCTGCGCCAATTACTAGCCAAGTCTCGGGAGCAACATGGTCATAGATGTTTGTTGGTGATCTGGCCGTTGTATTCTGGGCCGTGGCTGTGGTGAGTAGCAATCCAAAACAGGCGAATCCCAGGGCAAGGCGACAGGTCCTGGCCAGTATTGATCGGGAGGAAACAGCTGAGGTCGCACTACTGGTATTGGAATCAAGGGACGATAAGTTTGAAGTTAGACGAGAGTGGGGATTGTTTTTCGCAACAACGGACACTCCCCGAAGGTTTCCGGATTCAGTTCTGGCTTTCTGTCCCTGATCTCTGTCTGAAGACAGGCTTGTGTTGTTGGTTAATCCATGGGGTAATCTGGCAGTCAACTAAGTCATCTCTGGTTATTGATCAATAATAATAAAGTCCGTGCTAATCATCCTTCAGGTTTCTGCTGAATCGTCAAATATTGAATTCATCAATTTCTCATTGAAAGCAATATTGTTTTAATGAAGATTAACTGATTGATCGTTCAGTTTTTATTGATGGTCGTAGTTGTATGACAGATTAATTTCCTATTAGTTCCACGCATTGATTCATAATATATAGTACAGAAGTCAGGCAGAAATGTTTAGAAGCTGGAAGCTCTCCTGAAATGGAAATGGCCGGAGTTAAGAAATCAGGGGATGATCATATTATTGAAATGCCAGATCAAGATCCCGAATCAACTATCTTATCCCGGGTGGGCGGGCATAAAGGTAGTTCTGGTACGGAACAGGCATCGCGGGATATGCCCCAGATGGATTTAATGAGCTTGTGGTCAAGCGAACCCAGCTTGTTAGCCAATTTATTTGCAGAGACTGAGTCTCATGACGACCCAGCTTAATCAAGTGATGGCACTGTATTTGAAAATACAGATAAGGATAGTGGGCAATGGATCCTATTTCTCATCATTCGTGATATTAACAATTTTGACATTGATCAGAATGGCATAAACACCCGGTACCACCATCACCATGGCGATCACCATCAGCAACTCATCGTAATTGGCAGATGCGAAAGCTGAGATAATAAACAGCGATGAGAGTGCCACAATAATAATATTGGAACGTGAGGTTTTTTTCTCCAGATTATCCTGTTTTAACAGAGCCACTCCGGACCAGAAATAAGGGAACAGCAGCAGCAGAACTGAAATTGTGACTGAGATATTGAAAGCTTCTGCAATGTTGCTGCCCATCATCATAAGGATAAGCTCAACAACGGTCATGATCACCCCGTTAATGACCAGCCCTTTACTGGCAATGCCATAACGGTTGGTATAGCAATACGCTTTGGGCAGAAAGCCATTGTCAGCACAGGTTTTTGCGGCACTTACGGAATTTAATCCCCAGACCATAAAACTGGCGATACAGGCGATGGCCATCACCAGTGAGACTACCTCTCCAACATAAGGTGAGTGGAAAATCGTTGCCATGGAAAGGGCAAAAGAAGCGGGTGCATCCTGAATGACTTTGGCGGCGAACATCCCCTCCATAACGGTGGTAGAAAGAATATAAAAAACGGCCACCACCAGAAAACCAACAATGGTGGCCATAGGCACCACCTTTTTCGGGTTCTCTATTTGTTCCGCATTGGTGGCAACACTCTCCACGCCCACATAAGAAAATATCAATATCGCAAATCCAGCCATAATGGCTGAGCCATCGCCTTTGCCCGATACATTCCAGTTCTCCTGAAACTGGGTCGGGCTGAATTCCATCCAGCCCAATACACTGGTGAGAGCAACCGCAATCAACAGTAAGGTTACGGTGATGGAAACGACTTTGGCAATGATGCCAACGCCCCTCAGTGACAGTACGACGAATAGCCAGATAAGCGCGATAACGGTGATGCCCAGAATGATCGGATCATTCAGCTCCGGTAAAAACATGGCCAGATAACCCAGCCCGGCAATCAGGATAGAAACGTTGGAAATAAGGTTGCCATAGACGTAAAAGAAGCCACCCTTGGCGCCGATGATCGGGCTTACCGAGGTGGCCAGCGCTGTCGGGCTCGGGTCATCAAAGCGTTCACCGGCCCGGACATGGATCAGGGTGAGAAACAGGGCGCCAGGGTGACCAGGATAAATGACACCAGGGTGATGGAGCCGGTAAAGGCCAGCTGTTGCGGCAGGGCTATAACCCCACTTCCTGCCAGACTGGATATAATCAGGAAGGTGGCGCCAATAGTGCCCAGTTTTTTTGCTTTGCTGTCTTCTGTGGTCAACGGTGTTTTTTCGGTATTGCCGGACATGACGGGTTATCCTTTCACGCAAAGCGTCTGAAAGAATTTTTTACCATCCCTTGCTACCCGCTCGACGCCGTGTATATCACTTTCATATCCCGGAAACAGGTTCTCAAAATTTTGTCGGGCCATCAGGTAATCAAAAATCGGTCTGGCTTTGTCGTTCATAGACTCACCGCCCATCATAATGGGAATGCCGGGAGGGTAGGGGACGATCATGACGGCAGGTACCCGGTCAGTCATTGCCTCCAGCTCAACGTACTCCACCTGTTTTTTGACGACACTGTGGTAGGCATCCGCCGGTTTCATGGCCGGATCCGGAATTACCTGAAAGGCGTCCTGCATTTTGTCCAGCATCTGGTGTTCTTTGAAGTACTGATGGATTTCGGTGCAATGATCTTTCAGGCCAACACCGGCATAACGCTCCGGATAATCATTGGCCAGACTGGGTAATGCCTGTTCCAGGGGGGCGTTGCGGTCATACAGGGCTTTGAATTGCAACAGTGCAGTGAGCAGCGAGCATTGTTTGGCCCGGGTGGTGCCGAGGGAATTGAGCAGCAGGAATGAGTAGTAATCGGATTTTTCGCAGACAATGCCGTGTCGGATCAGATAGTCGGAGACAATGGATGCTGGAATACCTTCATCAGTAAGGTTGCCATCGTCGTCCAGTCCGGGCGTGATAAACGTCAGTTTAATCGGGTCCAGCATGGCATAGTTTTCTTCCATATCCGCAAAGCCGTGCCAGGCATTTTTCCGGGTGAATACCCAGGGGTGCTGGTGGCTGGCCAGATACTCGGCGGGGACATTTTCAAAAGCGGTCTCACTGCCTTCGTAGCTGACAATGCGTGGCTGCCACATCTCAAAAAACCAGCTTTTACCGAATTTCATTTCCCGGGCGATATGGGTAATTTTCTGGCGCAGGCGAATGGCTTCGAGAATGATGTCATTGATCAGAATAAAACCATTGTCTTCCATCATTTTGGTGGCCACATCCAGGGAGGCGATCATGCTGTACTGGGGGGATGTGGAGCCGTGCATCATGTAGGATTCATTGATCTCATCGGGATTGACTTTGACACTGCTGCCATTACGAATATGCATCATTGAGGCCTGGGAGAAAGCCGTCAGCAACTTGTGGGTGGAGTGTGAGCAGAAAATGGGCGGGTGGTCACTGTTTCGGTCGTCATCGGTCATGCCGTAGTGATCGGTATAAATGGGGTGGAAGCGGGCGTAGGCGTACCAGGCTTCATCAAAGTGCAGGTTATCCACACTCTGCTGTAATTGTTCTTTGATGTGGATGACGTTATAGCAGATTCCGTCATAGGTTGAGTTGGTCAGGGCCGACATTTTTACCCGCTGGCTTTTCAGTTCATCAGGAATGCAGGGGTGTTCCTGAATCCGGGAGTGAATGGATTGTTCTGAAAATTCGGATAAACGACAGGGGCCGATAATACCCCGCTTGTTTCTTCTGGGGATCATGTACACCGGCCAGGCATCGGTGATGACCATGGCGTAGTTCAGGGACTTATGGCAGTTGCGATCCACAAAGGCGATGTCGTCCCGCACCAGCTGGCTGCGCCAGATAATCTGGTTAACATTGGAGGTTCCGTTGAGGACGTAATAGGTATAGTCAGCGCCAAAAACCCGGGCTGAATTTCTCTCGGCCTCGCCAGCAACGCCGGAGTGATCCTGCAGGGAGCCCAGTTCCGGAACGGAAATGGACAGGTCGGAACGAAAGACGTTTTCCCCAAAGAAGTTATACATGGCGTGCCCGGCCGGACTGTGCAGAAAACCCTCTCCGCCCATGTGTCCGGGGGTATGCCAGGCGTATTTGTATTCATGGGCGTATTTCACCAGCGCACCAAAAAACGACGGATGAACGCTGGTGATGTATTCCATCACAAAGGTATCAATTCTGCCTGCATGAAAATCAATGGTGTCGGCGGTTTTCCAGAGTGTATCGCTGATAATTTCAAGCACGTCTGTCTGAATACTGACCATGGCCAGACGTTCGGTCAGTAACAGTATGGGAATATGTTTATTGCGGCTGCGAATCAACTTGAGTAGTGATATCGCGGTGGTTGACCCGCCATTATCGACGGGCATATCCCAGTCAATAATCACCGCAGCCAAGTCAGACCGGGACATGAATATTTCTGCGCCATCCTCGTAACTGAACGATGGATAGACTGATAACGCATGGAGATCTTTCAGTTTGTCAACCAGCGCTCTCAGGCGGAACCCTTCATCATTTTTTGCATCAAACTGGGCAGAAATAATCAGGACTGGCCATGACCGTTTGGTGATTCTCATAATCAACCTCGATGAAAGCAGTTTGACAGGTAGTTAGCGGATTCGTGGGGAGCGTTATTTATGCAGCAATGACATGAAGGTATGTGTTTACAAAAAAAGGATAGTCGTTGTAAAGAGGTTGTGTCAAAAGGCGGCCATACATCACACTGGTTGATGGCATAGCCACCTCTGCCATCGCAGACACTACATTATATGTATTGGATGAGTTCGCTCGAGCCTCCGTCAACAGCTTTGAATCATCACCCAAAAGACATACACCGTCTGTTATGGTGTTGTTTTACCAGTTTATTCAGTTTTAGCTTTATTATCGTTAGTTAGCTGTACTGCTATGTCAGTCGGTTCTGCATGAGGAGCCGTGATCTTGTCGTAAATATGGCTTGAGACAAAGCCCGCGCCGACCACGAAAATGACAGCTGGCACAAGAGGTACAGAAGAAAGGTACAGAAGAAAGGTACATAACTGCGCCTCCAGCCAGGAGACCAACACGATATGCATTCATTTTGCCCCCACAATATTTACCTTATCTGGAATATCCTGTTGGTCTTTGTTCGTATATGCCGTAATGGGAGAATCTTGAGATGAATGTTGAGTCGGGGATGTCATCAGTGTAAATCCTGTAAAAATCGCTCAGCTCATATAGACAAGCTCATATATATAGACGTGGATAAAAAGAAGTTTCATGATTTTCAGTTTTTAGCAAAAATATTACCAACAAAAAGCAACCTGATATTTCACCCGAAAATATCTTGGAAACGTATTTTTACGTAATGCCTTCCGTATCATCCGGCGTTAGTCTATGGGCGAATGAAGTTCATTTTGATACTGGACAGCAATAACCGGTCTGTGGATGATGTTGCTCCCTGATTCCTGATTCCTGATTCCTGATTCCTGATTCCTGATTCCTGATTCCTGATTCCTGATTCCTGATTCCTGATTCCTGATTGTAAGCAGTAAAATCAATATGGCTGATTACATAGTTAATGGTTATCAGGCACTAAGATGAAGAGCGTAAGAAAAATAAATGACCTGACACAGGAAACTGTTATGACTGTTATGGTGAAGAGTTTGCAGAACCATCATTTTCTCAAGCTGCTGGACTTTTCTCCATGGGAGATCAGCCATTTGCTGGAGCGAGCTGCAGAGTTAAAAGCAGCAAAGCGAGCCGGTACTGAGGAACAGTTTCTGCGAGGGAAAAATATTGCCCTGATTTTTGAAAAAGCGTCTACCCGAACCCGGTGTGCCTTTGAAGTGGCCTGCTTTGATCAGGGAGCGAATGTTACTTACATCGGTGGCGGCTCCCAGATGGGCGTTAAAGAAACCGTAAAGGATACTGCCCGAGTATTGGGACGAATGTATGATGGCATCGAATTTCGTGGCCACCTGCAGGAACATGTTGAAGATCTGGCTGCCTTTTCCGGTGTACCCGTCTGGAATGGCCTGACTAATGACTGGCATCCGACTCAGGTGCTTGCTGATTTCCTGACCATGCAGGAACACGGCAATGGTCGTCCCCTGAGTGAAATGAAACTCTGCTACCTCGGGGATGGACGCAACAATGTTGCCAGCTCACTGATGGTGGGCGCTGCGAAAATGGGCGTAGATTTCCGGATTGCAGCACCAGAAACCTTTTTCCCCGATAGCTCCCTGGTTGAACAGTGTCAGGAAATTGCCCGGGAAACCGGGGCGAAGATAACTATTACCGAGTCAGTGGATGAAGCGGTAGCGGGTTGCGACTTTCTGTATACCGATGTCTGGGTTTCCATGGGAGAACCTATGGAAGCCTGGGATGAAAGGGTGAAGCTGATGAAACCCTTTCAGGTGAACCAGAGCGTTCTGCAAAAGACCGGCAATCCGAATGTCCGTTTTCTGCACTGCCTGCCCGCCTTTCACAATGATGACACGGTGATTGGCAAAGAAGTCGCTGATGTTGTTGACAAGAGTGGTATGAACGGTCTGGAAGTGACGGAAGAGGTCTTTGAATCTGAAGCTTCCATTGTATTTGATCAGGCAGAAAACCGGATGCATACCATCAAGGCAGTGATGGTGGAAACCTTGCCTTAAAGACCGCTACCCGCTACCCGCTTCCCGTTGCCCGAAAAAGCAGGTTTTATCTTTTTCGGACAACGGCGAGGGGGCAGCGAATGTTCAGGGATTGTCTACTATTAGGGCTATTTGAACCTGTGATAACCTCCTGAGCCCATGATCCATTCTCTTTTTCATTTTTCCAGCCGTATAGAGGAGCAGTGATGCCCCAGAGCCTATTGCGATACACCAATATTCTTAGCATCGTTGGTGACCTTATTCGCGTTCATGTCCCTAACCTGGCTGAGGGTAATGCCCAGGCCAATTACGGTGATCTGGCGCTGATTGAGCAGGATGGAGAGACTTACTCCATGGCCCAGATCATCAAGATTGACCATGAGGAAGTGTCCCTGCAGGTCTTTACCGGTACCAAGGGTTTATCCACCGGTGCTTCAGTTTGCTTCCTGGGTCAGCCCATGAAGACCACCTACTCCCCCAATATTCTTGGACGAATCTTCAATGGTGCCGGCGAGCCTATTGATGGTGGCCCGGCATTGGAACAGGATCCGAAGGTTGAGATTGATGGCCCGTCAGTAAACCCGGTTCGTCGTGTACTGGCCTCCCGCATGGTGCGTACCAATGTACCGATGATCGATGTCTTCAATACGCTGGTTGAGTCACAGAAGATTCCTATCTTCTCCGTCGCGGGTGAACCTTACAACCGCTTCCTGGCTCGTATCGCCATTCAGGCTGAAGCGGATGTGGTGGTGTTCGGGGGCATGGGTCTGATTTTTGATGACTACCACTTCTTCCGTACTGCGTTTGAAGAAGCCGGCGTATCAGCCCGTACTGTCATGTTCACCAACCTGGCTTCTGACCCAACGGTTGAACGACTGATGACGCCGGATATGGCGCTGGCAGTGGCGGAACATTTTGCCGTTGGAGAGTCCAAAAAAGTACTGGTTCTGTTGACCGATATGACGTCTTATGCGGACGCCATGAAAGAGATCGGTGTGGCCATGGACAAGATTCCGGCTAACCGGGGTTATATGGGCGATCTTTACTCGCAGCTGGCCCGTCGTTATGAAAAAGCCTGTGATTACAAAGGCGCAGGATCCGTGACGATTCTCGCAGTAACCACCATGCCTGGTAACGATGTGACCCATCCGGTTCCGGATAACACCGGTTATATCACCGAAGGCCAGTTCTATCTGCACGATGGCCATCTGGATCCATTCGGTTCACTGTCGCGATTGAAGCAGATGGTGATGGGTAAAGAGACCCGTGAAGATCACCCTCATCTGATGAACACCATGATCCGTTTCTACTCGGATTCGGTCAATGCTGCCCAGAAGCAGGCCATGGCCTTTGAACTGTCCAGTTACGACTTGAAGACCATTAAATTCGGTAATCTGTTCAAGCCGCGCTTTATGTCTCTGGATGCCGCCATGTCTCTGGAAGATGCCCTGGATTTGTGTTGGACAACGATGGCTGAATGCTTTTCGCCGGAAGAAACCCTGATGAAGCAGAGTCTGCTGGAGAAGTACTGGCCGAATCAGGAGCAAGTGGCCACCGGGGCAGCCCTTGAAGCAGCTGAGGCGTAATCACTATGGCCAAGGTAGCTCTCAATAAAAGCTCGTTAACCAAAGAGAAGCGCAGTTTAAAAACGTTTAATCGTTATCTGCCAGCGCTGGAACTCAAGCGTCAGCAGTTGATGATGGAACGTAAAAAAGCGGAAGAAGCTCTGGCAGAAACCCGTGAGCATCTTGCTGAGGTTGAGCGGCTGGTTAGACAACAGCTGCCCATGCTGGCAAGACAGGATGTGCCGGTGGATAACCTGGTGAAGGTGACAGACGTTCGCCTGAAACAGGAAAATATCGTTGGTACATCTGTTCCACTGGTAGAGCATATTGAAATTGCGCTCACCCCATACAGTGATCTGGCAAAACCCCACTGGGTTGATTATCTGGTTGAACTGTTGCAGCAGATGATACGCCTGAAGGTTGAACTTCAGGTTCGTCAATTGCGCTACAAAGAACTGGATAAAGCCACCCGAACCACATCCCAGCGGGTTAACCTGTTCTCCAAGGTTCTGATTCCCCAGAGCAAAAAGAACATTCAGAAGATCCAGATCTATATGTCTGATCAGGACAGGGCCAGCGTGATGAACGCCAAGCTCTCCAAGGGCAAGGTTCTGGCCCAGGCAGCTGCAGGCAAAGGAGGTCATTCGCAGGCGGGTTGATACTGACCTGTGTCGGAACTGGTTAAGTGCCTGACACACTGACCTGCGAAAGCATATTATGGCTATTAAACGACTGAAGAAGATCACCCTTTACGGACCTGATCACGACAAAAGCCGCATCCTGAAGCAGCTGCAATCCCTTGGATGTCTGCACCTTATTCCATTAACGGATAAAGCGGTTGATGTGCCGGTGCAGCCTGCAGAGGCCAGCGAAGCCAAAGTATGGCTTGAGCGCAGTCCCAAGCAGAGACGGCAGATTCGCAATTTTCGTGACACCTTTCGAGGCCAGCAGGAAACCGCGCGTGTAGACGACATTGTTCATAAAATTCTGGACAATAAGTCGAAGTTTCGTGAGCAATCGGATATCCGCGATAAGCTGCAGGAGCGAATTCGCGAAGTGCGTCCCTGGGGCGAGTTTGCGTTTCCAGCACTGTCGGATCTGAATGGGCAGCGGCTCTGGTTCTATGTGATGCCCAATGGCGAGTTGCCCGCACTGCGGGAGTCTCTTAAAGAAAGTGAACTGCCATGGGAACTGATTCATCAGAGCCAGAAAGACAGTTATGTCATCGTGGTCTCTGATGGTGAACCGGATGAAGTGCTTCTGCCAGCACCGCGTTCCCATGTGGGCAAGATTCCCCTTTCCCGCCTGGAAGAGATGCTGGATGAGGCTGAGGATGCCATCGAAGACCTGCTGTCGGAGCGGGAATCCCTGACCCGCTGGAACTATCTGCTGGATCAGGTTCTGGCGGCTCGAATGGACAGTGCCGACCTGCAGCAGGCCACTACTGGCACCATTGACGAAGACAGTTTCTTCCTGGTTCAGGGCTGGGTTCCGGTATCCGACCAGGCGAATGTTGAAGCGTTCACTGCGGCACAGGGTGTTGCTGTCATATTCGAAGACCCTACAGTAGACGACCATCCACCCACGCTGCTGGATAAACCAGCGGGAACCGGTGGTGGTTCTGATGCCCTTGGCTTCTTCCAGACGCCCAACTATCGGGCCTGGGATCCGGGTAATGTGGTGTTTTACTCATTCTCGCTGTTCTTTGCGATGATCATGAGCGATGCCATGTACTCACTGGTTTTCGGACTGATCATCTTCTTGTGCCGGAGCAAGCTGAAGCAGAGCGAAGCCGGTCATCGTCTGATGAATCTGGCGTACTTTATGTCGGCAGCGGGTATTGCCTGGGGTGTTTTTGTTGGCAGTTATTTTGGTGTCGCGCCAGATAGCACCGACTTACTGGGCAGACTCGCCTTTATCGATCTGAATGACTACAACGGCATGATGAAATTGTCCGTGATCATTGGTGTTTCTCACCTGGTGATTGCCAATGTCATGAAGGCTGTCGTTAATCGAGGCTCAAGTTATGCCCTGGCACCTTTGGGCTGGGCAGGATTGATGGCCGGTGGTACGACAATCTGGTTGGGGATGACGGGTACTTTACCGAAGGCGTTTGAAACCACCATCGGGCCGGGTTTGATGATTGCAGGTGCCTTACTGGTGTTCCTGTTCTCCAGCAGCCGGGAAGTGAAATCCTTTAAAGACCTGTTTCTGAGAATGCTTGATGGTCTGAAAGCCGTCTACAACATCACCGGTGCTTTTGGTGATGTGCTCAGCTACATGCGCCTGTTTGCCCTGGGTTTGTCCGGTGCATCGCTGGCCATGACCTTTAACTCACTGGCAATGGACGTTCTTCATTCCAGCCCCGTCACCGGTGTGCTGTTTGCGGGCATCATTCTACTGCTGGGCCATATGCTTAACTTTGCTCTTTGCATCATGAGCGGTGTGGTTCACGGCATGCGTCTTAACGTCATTGAATTTGTCAACTGGGGCCTGTCTGACGAAGGCTACCCATTCAAAACTTTTAGTAAACGAGAGGATTAACCATGGATGCACTGATTTTGGCGTTGGGTTGGGTCGGCGTATTTTCGCCGGTTGCTCTGGGTGCAGTTGGTTCTGCAATTGGCTGTTCGGTAGCAGGGCAGGCTGCCTGTGGTGCGATGCTGGATGTTGAGAGTGGTTACGGTAAGTTTGTCGGCCTTTCTGCCATGCCTTCCTCTCAGGTTATTTACGGCATTGTTATTATGTTTACCCTCAGTGGTATTGGTGTGACTGTGGCCAGCGCTCCTGGTCTGTTTGGTATTGGTCTGCTGACCGGTGTTGCCCTGATGTATTCTGCGATTTACCAGGGTCAGGCGGTAGCTGCTGCGATTAATGCTTCCAAAAACAAGCCAGAAGTCTTTGGTCTGTCCATTGCTCCTGCTGCAATTGTTGAAGGCTTTGCGGTATTTGCGTTTGTATTTGCCCTGGTTATGGGTCA
>NZ_JAVRMB020000237.1:0-18522 GCF_031844845.1 Endozoicomonas sp. | reverse complement strand
AAAGATAAGACTGGCTGTTGCGAACAACGGATAACGGACGGCGGGCAGCGCTCTCCGACTCGTTCCCACGGTCCCCGTGGGAATGCATACGTAACTTGCCGTATGTCGCAGGACTATCAGATAGTCAGAAGTGAGGGGGGGGGCAACCTTACTCTCCCTGTTTAGTTTGTGGTGGGTGCGTATGCATTCCCACGCAGAGCGTGGGAACGAGGAATGTCTTTGTGTCTTTGTGTCTTTGTGTCTTTGTGGTTAGTCTTTTCAAGCTTTACGGATTAAGCCAAAGTTTGAGAAAAACGTCCGGTTGGCTTCACTGGCAAATATTTCGCTGATGGAGCGAGTCAGCTTGCGGCTCCAGTTGCGGTATTCGCTGCTGGTGCCGGGAACATTCACGGGCGTATCCAGCTCCAGCACATCTTCAAGCTGAAGAACGACAATTTTTGATGCGGTTTTACCCAGGTAATAATGAATTTTTTCCATCAAATCGCGGCTATAGCCCAGGGACTTCATATCACTGGGGTTTACGCCATAGGGCGTTTCGCCAATTTGCTGGAGTGTTTTCAGCAGCGCCAGCTTGTCTTCATGGCGTGCCGTTTTTTCCTGCTGTGTTTTGGCCGCGTCGTAGAAACCAAGACGCTGTCGTAAATCCAGGTCATTACAGTTCCACCAGGCCCGGAGCGTTGGAATATCATGGTTGGATATGCAGGTCATGGCACGGGGCTTGTATTTTTCCGGAGCAAGAAATTGATCTTTGGTTCTGGAAAACAGCACGACTTCATTGGAGTAACAGCGGGCGGGTGGTAATGCGGCTTCAATTTCCGGAGGTACGGTTCCCAGGTCTTCCCCAAAGATCAGGCAATGGTGTCTTGCACTTTCCAGCTTAATGATGCCCAGCAGGTCATGGAGCGGGTAGGTCACATAAACGCCATAGTCGGCGGTTTTATCCGGCGGACACCACCAGAGCCGGAATATAGCCATCACATGATCAATGCGCAGCGCCGCACAGTGTCGCATATTGGCCTGTACCATGGCGATAAACGGATCATAGGCCTGTTGCTGCAATCGCGCCGGGGAGAACGGCGGAAGCCCCCAGTTTTGTCCCTGGGGAGCCGCGCTATCCGGTGGTGCCCCGACACTGGCATCCAGCACATAACTATCCCGGTGGGCCCAGATATCCGCGCCTCCCCGGTCAACGCCAACGGCCAGGTCACGATAGATGCCCACACCCATGCCGGCGGCCCTGGCGGCCTGCTGGGCATCGGCAAGCTGTTGCTCGGCAAGCCATTGCAAATACATGTAAAAGCGAATGCGCTCTTTTGACTGGGCAATAAAACCCCGGACACTTGGGCTGTCGGGGTTCTGATAGTCAGCAGGCCAGCAGTTCCAGCCCCAGCTGTTAATGTCGCTGGCCCTGAAGTTTTCAAACAGGGTTTCATAGGTGGCCTGTAATTTCAGGTCGTCACCTTTTTGTTCGCAGTAATGGCCAAATTCCGTGGATCGGGATGACTGGTGCGCTTTGCTGTGTTTTTCAAAGTGCACAAAAGCCATTGCCAGAATGGCAAACTTCAATGCGGCTACCTGGTCGTATTCCACATGGGTGCTGTTCCTGGCTTCCTGCAATTGTCGCTGAAAATCATCACTGCCTACCCTCTGTTGTATATCTGCTGACTCGCGATACTCTTCAAGGGCGGTAATATCAATATAAAGCGGGTTGATGAAATTCCGGCTGGATGGGCTGTAGGGGCTGCAGTGCAGCGGATTGGCCGGGTAAAGTGAGTGGATTGGGTTAAGACCGACGATATCGGCACCTTGCTGCGCCAGTTCTGTGACCAGCTGTTTCAGGTCACCGAAATCCCCCATACCCCAGTTATTCTCTGAACGCAGCGTGTAAAGCTGTACGCTGACACCCCAGATTTTTTCGGTGGGCCCTGGCTGTTCATCACTCAGGATATCGGGTTCGTAGCAGGTTTGCGGGGCTACGATCAGGCGACACTGTTCTTGATGGGAGCCTTGGGTAAGGGTTAGCTGGTGGTAGCCGGTGGGAAGATCATCGGGCAGCGTGAAGAGCAGACGGATACGTTCCTGTTTGTCGACGGAAAGGCGATCCACTTCTGATAGATTAGCCAGATCAATCTTCAGTGGTATTGAACGACTGTCTTCCAGATGGATTTCACCTTTGATGGAGTCTTTGCGATACTTTTCATCGATCTGAATGGGCAGTGTAAAAGGTTGTCCATAGTGAACAACGTGAACCACTGGAATTAATGGTGACCACTGTTTTCTGAGAATGGTATCGATAGATGCCTGAATTTCCAGCGCATTACTGGCAGCAATCCCCATGGCTTTTAGCGCACTTATTTTGTATTCCGTTTCAATGGTTACCGGGTTACCGGCTGCATCAATGTAATGAGCTGGAATTCCACAGAGCTCTGCCAGAGCGTTAATCTGATTAATTTTGTGCATATTGCCCCTTGTGCCGCGCTTTGTGCAGTAGCGTTGCGCCCAGCGTCAGGCACTGTGCTTGTGGATGGTTCTGCATTCCCACGCAGAGCGTGGGAACGAGGTTATGCCCGCACCCCGCCGCCCGAAAAAGCTGGATCTGCTTGTGCTTGTGCTTGTGCTTTTGCGGACAGCGGACCACGGACAGCGGACAGCGGACCACGGCCTTTAGTGATCAATCTCCGGCGCCCGGGTTCTTTGAAAGGCATTACCGTTAGCATCAAAAAGATAGCAGTGCTCAGGTGCCAGCTCGACACGGATTTTTGCACCCTCTTCCCGGCGACGAGAGTCTTCTACCCGGACAATAAAATGCTCGCGAATGGTATCGTGGCTCATATAGATAAATGATTCCGCACCAAGACGTTCCAATGCTTCTATCCGGCCATCAACGGCATTACCGTTATCCGTTTCTGCCAGGGTATGTTCCGGCCGAATACCCAGCACCACACGGACACCAATATCTGCTTTGCTGGTATTCACACCGGCCTTGAGTTTTTCACCGGTGGTCAGGCGAATGAGGCTTTCCTCTTCACCGATTTTCTCAATCACACCGTTAAAAAAGTTCATCTTTGGGGAGCCAATAAACCCGGCGACAAAAAGGTTGGCAGGGTGATGGTAGAGCTCAAGTGGTTCGCCAACCTGCTCGAGGTTAGTTGCGGCACCCTGGGCCAGGGGGCTCAGAACGACGATTCTGTCCGCCAGTGTCATGGCCTCAACCTGGTCATGGGTGACATAAATTGAGGTGGTTTTCAATCGTCGGTGTATTCGTGAAATCTCCTGGCGCATCTGTACCCGCAGGGAAACATCAAGGTTGGACAAAGGCTCATCAAATAGAAAGACTCTGGGCTGCTGGACAATGGATCGGCCAATAGCGACCCGTTGTCGTTGACCTCCGGACAAGGCTTTGGGTTTTCGTTCCAGCAGGACCTGCAGTTGCAGGATTCTGGCCGCTTCATTCACCCTTTCATCAGTAACGCTCTTCTTCTCTTTGGCCAGTTTCATGCCAAATGCCATGTTTTCTGCAACCGACATATGTGGGTAAAGGGCATAGGACTGAAAAACCATCCCCACCCGTCGTTCATTGGGTGGCCAGTCGTTTACTTTTTCTCCATCAATATTCAGTTCACCATGGGTGATGTCTTCAAGGCCACAGATCATCCTCAGCAAAGTGGACTTGCCGCAGCCGGATGGGCCAATGAAGGCGATGAATTCCCCGAAGCCAATGTTCAGGTTGATGTCTTTCAGAGTCCAGGTTTTCCCCTGGTCATAACTTTTCGCAATGTTGACGAGTTTAACTTCTGCCATTGGATCACCTTTAAAAGAACGTTGTCCGCGGTCCGTTGTCCGTGATCCGAAAAAGCCGGGGGCGCTTACGCTTTTGCGGACAACGGACTGCGGACAACGGACTGCGGTTTTTAACCTTTGACGCCTCCCGAGGTCAGGCCGCCGACAATCCAGCGCTGGCAGGCGAGGAAAATGATGGTGATCGGAAGCCCGGAAAGAACGGCTGCAGCGGCGAAATCACCCCATAGATAATTCTGTGGATTCAAATACTGTCTTGAACCCACTGCCAGCGTGAGGTTATCCACGCTCTGCAACAGCACAGAGGCGACGGGGTATTCAGCAATGCCGGCGATAAATGCAAGGATGAAAACTACGGCTAAAATGGGCACTGAAAGTGGTAGAAGAACAAAGCGAAACGCCTGCCAGGGGGTTGCGCCATCAATAGCGGCTGCTTCTTCCAGAGAGTTATCAATGGTTTCAAAATACCCTTTGATCAGCCAGATATGCAGTGCCATTCCACCGAGGTAAGCAAGGGTTACTGAGCCCAGACTGTCGAGGCCAAGCCAGGGAATAAAGTCGCCGATCTGATCAAACAGGGAGTAGATAGCAACCAGTGCCAGAACCGCCGGAAACATCTGCAGGATCATCATGGCGGTGAGCATCTGTTGTTTAAAGCGAAAGCGCAGCCTGGCAAAAGCATAGGCGCCGGTTGTCGCCAGTATCAGTATTAGAGCCGAGCTGGTGATGGCGACCTTGATGGAGTTCCACAGCCAGGTCATTACCGGGAAAGGCGGTTGGGTAATTGAGCCATCGGCATTTTCCCAGGGTATTCCCAGTGCCAGATACCAGTGCTCAAGACTCGGGTTTTCCGGAATCAGTGATCCGGTGGCAAAGTTGCCGGTGCGCAGGGACACGGAGATGATCATGAAAAAAGGAAACAGGATCAGCAGCAGAAAAAGCCACATGACAATACGGGCGGTCCAGACCCGGTATTTCAGATCTCTTGGTTGCACCATTGCCATTGTGAAATCTCCTGTATGGCCCTGAAAGAAAAAAGCTTTACCACAAAGACACAAAGGCACGAAGAAGAGCTTTATGTCTTCAACTCGTTCCCACGCAGAGCGTGAGAACGAGTCTGTTAACTTTGTGCCTTTGACCTCGTTCCCACGCTCTGCGTGGGAATGCATACTGCGCCCACCGCCCACCACAAACGAAATGACCAGAGTGAAACTCCGGAACACCTGGGAGGCTGTCCGAGAATGCCTCGTTTCCACACGTTGCAACTACGGACTATCGGACATATGGCCAGTCCCGTATGTATTACCACGCAGAGCGTGGGAACGAGACCTGGCTCTAAAAGAAAAAAGCTTCACCACAAAGACACAAAGGCACGAAGAAGAGCTTTATGTCTTGAAGTCGTTCCCACGCAGAGCGTGAGAACGAGTCTGTTAACTTTGTGCCTTTGTGTCTTTGTGGTTCAAAAAAACTCACTGCAATCGTCGTGTAGCCTTGAGGTTGGCCCAGGCAATAAATCCCACCATAAAAAATATCACCGTCGCAATCGCCGATGCCAGACCATAATCCTGACCATAGGAACCAAACGCGATTCGGAAGGTATAACTCACCAGAATATCAGTGGCTCCTGCCGGAGTGGTGGCATGCAGCATATCGGGACCACCGGCAGTTAACAGGGCAATCAGAACCAGGTTGTTAAAATTAAAGGCAAAGCTGGCTATCAATAGTGGGATCAGCGGCTTGATGATCATGGGAAGGGTGATATGAAAAAGATTCTGCACCGGTGTCGCCCCATCAATAGCCGACGCTTCGTAGAGGTCTTCCGGAACACTTTTTAACAGACCAATGCAGAGAATCATCATATAGGGATAGCCAAGCCAGGTGTTGACCATGATGACCATGGACTTGGCCAGCAGCTCATTACTGAACCACTCGGGTTTAACATCAAAGAGCAGCTCCAGAAGCAGGTTGATCTCGCCAAAATTCTGATTGAACAGGCCCCGAAAAATTAATATGGAGATAAAAGCGGGGACGGCATAGGGAAGGATCAGCAATAGACGGTAAACCCCATTCCCTTTGAGCGGTTCCCATTGCACCAGGCAGGACATCAATAAACCGATGATCAGGGTGAACACCACGGACAGGCCAGAAAAAATAACGGTCCAGGAAAATATTTTCAGGAAAGGCCCCTGAATACCGGGGTCAGTGAAGACTCTGGTGAAATTATCCCAGCCGGTATAAACGGTAAAGCCGGGGGCAATCTGCTCAGAACCATCCTCATTGCTGTAATACCCCGTAGCCATATCCGGGTAGATGGCTTCTCCGGTTCGGTTATCGATCAGGCCATAGTCTTGCGAAGGGTACAGGTGGTCAACATGATCATCTGGCCGGTAAATTTTGGCAATGGCGCCAAACTTTCTCAGGCTGGTCATGGCCAGCTCGGTCCCGTCGGGGAGATGAATATCCAGCTGCTCAATAGTCTTGCGTTTTTTAATGATCGTCCGCAGGGGTAATTCAGCGCCGGTTGGTGGCTGCACAGAAATCCGGGCTTTCAGCTCAAGGGGTTTGCCGGTTTCAGCAAAGGGGTCGGTGACATACTGTACTTTTTCGGCATCGCCGGCATCAGGGCTGATCAGCATAAGACGGTAATCGGCGCCCTGCTGATACATTTTAAAGGTGAATGATTCACCACCGGTTCGCCAGGTTTTGGCCAGATGAATGGCCCGAACACGCTCAAGGGAAAGCAGATTATTGGAGCCGTAGTTGGTAAAAGCGACATTAACCGTGTAAATCAACGGGAAGACAATAAAGGTGACCATCCCCAGCAGACTGGGGTAAACATAACGATAGTTATACCCCTTCCGGCTGATGAAAACCCAGGAACCTGCAGCAGCAAGCAGCAATACCAGAATGGCAAAGGCCAGCTCACCCTGGGCATACATCAAGGTCACACCGTATAAAAGTACCAGGTCAATAACGGCAACGATGGCTATCACCAGGCAAGCCCGGGGACATCTGGCTAATCTTGATGTGCTCATGAAGTGCTGGCCTCTCAATTTACTAACGTTGTCCGCCTCCCGCCTCCCTCCGCCCGAAAAAGCCGGGCTCGCTTGCGCTTTTGCGGGCAGCGGGTAGCGGACAGCGGTCTTAAAGGTTCAGCCGGAAATCCTCTTGGCTGCGTCGTTTAACGCGGCACGATATTCCTGCCGGCCACTGGTAATGTTGCGAAGCGCTGTCTCCATGGCAGACCAGAATTTGCCCATTTCCGGAACATTGGGCATGATCAGGCCCTGTTCAACATTCTGATAAGTGGCGGCGATGCGAGGGTCTTTCATCAGCTTTTTCATCATCGCCATGTTGGCAACGGCACCGAGGGGTACATCATTGTTCATGGTGGTCAGGCCCTCTTCAGTGAGCAGATAGTTTTCAAGAAACTCTTTGGCAAGGGATTTGTTCGGGCTGGCATTATTCAGGGCGGCTCCCCACACGCCCACAAAGGCTTTTGCCGGTTTTCCATTAAGTGTGGGCAGTGGGGCAACACCATAATTCATTTTGTTCTTGTCCAGATTTGCCCAGGCCCACGGGCCGGTGATCATCATGGCGACTTTCTGCTTGTTGAAATTAGCTTCCATCACCCCATAATCCACTCCCCGGGGCATAACGCCTTTATCAATCAGTTCCACCAGCATTTTAGCGCCATCCATTGCACCCTGGTCGTTTACCCCGGTTTTTTTAACGTCATACCCTGTCGCGGTTTTCTGGAAAACATAGCCGCCATCTGCCGCCAGAAGTGGCATGGTGAAATAAGGCTGAACCTGATCCCACATAATCGTGGTAATGCCTTTTTCTTTTTTCTTATTGGGAACTGGGTGTTGCTTCAGCTTCTTGGCCAGCGGGAACATTTCTTCAAATGATTTGGGAGGCTTTGGCAGAATATTTTTGTTGTAGATAAGGCTGATTGCCTCCAGGGAAACGGGGTAGCCGTAAATTTTTCCATTACTGGTCATGGCTTCCCAGCCAATGTTATTCACCCCTTTCTTAAATTCTCGTGAAGGGTTAACGGCAGCAAGCAGACCGCTTCTTGCCCATTCTCCATATCGGTCGTGAGCCCAGAAAACAATATCCGGGCCGCTGCCGGAAGCAGCGGCTTGCTGAAAGCGGTCTGTGATATTTTCAGGAATTTCTACCTTAACTTTTATTTCTGTATCTTTTGTGAATTTTTTACCGACCTTGCGTATGCCTTCATAGGCTTTGTCTCCCCCGACCCATATCACCAGTTCATCAGAGTTGAAAGCAGGCGCGTTACCCGCTGAGATCAGCGATAAGGCGGTTATAAAAAGAAGAAAGAGTTGCTTGATTAGTGTGCGGATCATTTCTGATTTCTCCGGATAGGCTACGAACGGCTCTTCAAACTGGCGTAGTCAGTCGGTAGGGGACGATTGGTGGATCCAAAAAACGCCGTTTAAAAAACGATGTTCGGTTTTCAGGAAATAACTGCGTTGAATACTGATCAATAATAATCGCTGTTTATGACTATGCCAGTGAGATTATTCAAACCATGGTTGTTTCGGCCAATTGGTTATTAAAATTATTTTTCTAATAAAATATACATCGTTGATAGTTTATTTTATTAAGGTTGATTCGTCGTTTTTATATAAAAGGGTTATTTGGTGCTGTTTTATCTCCCGGTGTTTTATTTTCAAGATGTGTGTAGCTGGAAAAAAGCAGACAAAACTACTCCAAATCAGGTTGAGCCAACTATAACTAATATTACTCTTTTTCCCGCTGAGAGCTGGAACCCTCTTTAATTTGTACCTGTTCCCCGGCTGTATATTCTCTGGTTATGTCTGCTCAAGCCAATTCGTATGACTGCATTACTGATCAAATTCATCACATGGATACGGGCTGCCTGGGCTGTAAGCGAGCGTGTTTGTTATGAGTAGAATGAATGTCGATCTGAGTTCCGCACGTAATATGGATACTGTTCAGGTTGAACAGGAGATTCGTCGCCATCTTGAACAGTCTCTTGGTGTTGAGCCTGATGAAGCGACGCCAGGAGATTACTGGGAAGCTCTCAGCCTGTTGGTTCGGGAGATAAATCTGGACCGGATACGAAACACTCGTCGGGGTGAAAAAAACGACGGTGTACGAAGAGTTTATTACCTGTCGCTGGAATTCCTTGTGGGCCGGCTACTGGGAAACAATCTTCATAATCTGGGTATTTATCATCAGGTTGAAAAGGCGATGGTCGGTTTTGGTGTGAATATTTCTGACGTACTGGAATATGAAACGGACCCCGCTCTTGGTAATGGTGGCCTTGGTCGACTGGCTGCCTGCTTCCTTGATTCACTGACAACACTCAATGTTCCTGCTTTTGGTTATGGTATCAATTATCGCTTTGGTCTTTTTAAACAAGGTTTTGTGGGCGGTAAACAGGTAGAAGGTCCTGATGCCTGGCGGGAGGATGGTTTTCCATGGGGGATTGAAAGAGCCAAACGAAAGCAGGTGGTTCGCCTGTATGGACGGGTAAGGGAGGTGGATGGCAACGCTCTCTGGGAGGATACTCAGGAAGTGCTTGGTGTGCCCTGGGATCTTCCGGTAACCGGTTATAACACGGACAGGGTAAATACTTTACGTTTGTGGGAGGGCAGGGCTACAGAGGGATTTGATCTGAGTAGCTTTGATGCCGGGCGTTATCAGGATTCCAGATTTCGCGAGATCCTTGCAGAAAACATCAGTCAGGTGTTGTATCCCAATGACAGTCATCCCGAAGGAAAAGAGCTTCGGTTGATTCAACAGTACTTCTTTGTCGCCTGTTCCCTGGCGGATCTGATTGTCCGATATAAGCGCGAGCATGAAGGATGGGGGCAGTTTACTGCGAAAGTAGTTATGCAGTTGAATGATACGCACCCGGCCATTGCGGTGCCGGAGTTGATGCGTATCCTGATGGATGAGGAAGATTTTGTTTTTACCAAAGCTCTGGATATCTGTCGCAGCGTGTTCTGCTACACCAACCATACGCTGTTGCCGGAAGCACTGGAAACCTGGCCCCAGGGGTTGATTGCCCGGGTGCTGCCCAGACATATGCAGCTGATTCATAAGATCAATGATCATTTCCTGTCTAAAGAGGTGGAAGCCCAGTGGCCCGGCGACCATCAGATGAAACGACGACTGTCTATTATTCAGGAGCCTGGTGATCCAAAAGAGCCCCAGATGGTGCGTATGGCCTACCTTTCCGTGATTGGCAGCCAGAAGGTGAACGGTGTCGCTGCCCTGCACTCCAGACTGGTGAAAGAGCAGCTGTTTCCTGAGTTTGATGAGCTTTGGCCCGGGAAACTGGTCAATATCACCAATGGTGTAACGCCAAGACGGTGGCTGGCAATTTGTAACCCTGAGCTTGCAGCGTTAATCAATCAAACACTAAAAGGCGACTGGCAAAGTGATCTTGCCCTGCTGAACGAGTTAAAGGTCTGGGCTGATGATCCGGAGTTTCAGAAAAAATTTGCCCGGATCAAGCTGGATAACAAACAGGCGCTGGCGAAAGTCATTGATGAACTGTGCGGAGTAAAAGTAAACCCGGATGCGATCTTTGATGTACAGATAAAACGCCTCCATGAATACAAACGACAACAGCTGAATCTTTTACATATTATGGCTGTTTATCGTCGACTGCTGGACAATCCGGATCTGGATGTTCCTCTCCGGGTGTTTATCTTTGGCGCGAAAGCTGCACCGGGTTATGTGGTGGCAAAAAATATTATCTATGCCATCAACCGTGTGGCAGACAGGGTAAATAATGATCGTCGGATAAGGGATAAACTGAAGGTTGTTTTTCTGCCCAATTATCGAGTCAGTCTGGCGGAAAAAATCATTCCTGCAGCGGATGTTTCTGAACAGATCTCTACCGCAGGCTTTGAGGCCTCCGGCACCGGCAATATGAAGCTGGCGCTTAACGGTGCTTTGACCATAGGAACCATGGATGGCGCCAATGTAGAAATTGCTGAGGAAGTGGGTGACGATAATATTTTCATTTTTGGCAAGACCGTAGAAGAGGTCAGTGATCTGCGTCAAAGAGGCTATCATCCGAGGGATATTTATCAGCACAATGAAGAGCTGAAAGCGGTAATAGACTGGCTGGCATCCGGTGATCTGAGCCCCGAAGAGCCCGATGCATTTCGTCCTCTGGTCGAATCTTTGCTTGATTCTGATTACTTCCTGACACTGGCTGACTACCAGTCCTACAGTGATGCCCATGAGCAGGTCATCAAGGCATGGAAGAATCCATCGCACTGGTGGCGGATGGCCATTATGAACACCGCTTCCATGGGTAAATTTTCTTCTGACCGGTCCATTGTCGACTATTGTAAAACCATCTGGAATATAGGGGTTTAACGGTGATGATGGGAGCTGGTTGTGGCAGATGCTCTTAAAAATATCCGGATCGATTCAGACAGCTGGGACACCCTGCTGGATGACTTGCTGAATACTCGCTGTGCGAGGCCGTTTGATTTGCTTGGCTGGCATCCTGCCAGGAATGGCAGTGGACAGTTATTAAGAATATGGCGGCCCGATGCCGTCCGGGTTGAGGTGGTTGATGAGCTCAGTGGTTGTCGTCATGGTGATGCCGTTGGTATCGCCCCGGGGCTGTTTGAGTTGATATTGTCCGGTAGCTCAGAAGTGTTTGCTTATCATCTTCTGGTTACCAATGCTCAAAGTCATCAATTTCCGGTTCATGATCCTTATCAGTTTGCCAGTGTCTGTGGTACAGAGCCTGGGATCAGGCATTACTGGCTGCACCATTCACTGGGCGCTCATAAGTTCTCTGCGACTATCTCTGGTCATAACTATCATGGCGTGATGTTTCGCCTTTATGCCCCCCATGCCCGCAGTGTCAGTGTTATTGGCTCTTTTAATCACTGGGATGGTCGGCTGCATCAGATGGCAAGTAGCGAAAACGGCATCTGGCGTCTGTTTATCCCGGACGTTAAAGAGGGGGATCTGTATAAATTTGAACTGAAGGATCAGAGAGGGCAGCTTCTGCCCCATAAGGCGGATCCATTTTCAGCCTTTGCAGAACAGCCGCCGGGGAATGCATCCATCGTTTATGACCCTGAACGCTATCAGTGGCAGTGCAGGGAGTGGCATCAACATCAGGGGTTGGATCGCCCGGTCAGTATCTATGAAGTTCATCCGGGCTCCTGGCGAAAAGGAAAGGGTGGTGAGCTTTTGGGGTATGGCGAGCTGGCTCAGGAATTAGTGCCGTATATTAAAAATATGGGGTTTACCCATGTTGAATTTCTTCCTTTGCATGAGCACCCTTTTACCGGCTCATGGGGGTATCAGCCGGTAGGTTTGTTTGCGCCCACCAGCCGTTATGGCAATCCAGATGAACTGAAAGCATTGATTGATCAATTTCATAAAGCGGGTATCGGCGTCATTCTGGATTGGGTACCGGCACATTTCCCTTCAGACAATCATGGCCTTGCTCATTTTGATGGTTCTCATCTTTTTGAGTATGCAGATCCCCAAAGAGGATGGCACCCGGACTGGCAGACGCTTATCTATAACTACGGCAGCTCCATGGTCAGGAATTTTCTGATCAGCAACGCGCTGTTCTGGTTTGAGCAGTTTCATGTGGATGGTTTGCGGGTGGATGCTGTGGCTTCCATGCTCTATCTCGATTACTCAAGGGGAGAGGGTGAGTGGGAGCCTAATGTGTTTGGGGGTAATGAGCATCTGGAAGCCGTTCAGTTTATCAAGGAGTTGAATGAAGCAGTCTATCAGAATTACCCGGATGCCATGGTGATTGCTGAAGAGTCAACCAGCTGGCCTGGTGTCTCCATGCCTACTTACGACAATGGACTTGGATTTGGTTATAAGTGGAATATGGGATGGATGCATGACACATTAAACTATATGTGCCGATATCCGGAGCATCGTCGCTACCATCATGACCAGATTTTATTCAGCATGGTTTACAACTACAGTGAGCACTTTATCCTTCCTCTGTCGCATGATGAAGTGGTTCATGGGAAAGGAACCTTACTGAGTCGCATGCCTGGTGATGAATGGCAGCAGTTTGCCAACCTTCGTGCCCTGTATGGTTTTATGTTCGGGCATCCGGGCAAAAAACTATTGTTTATGGGAGCTGAACTGGGCTCTCGACGTGAATGGAACCATGATGGTCAGCTGGACTGGTTTCTGCTGGAAGAGAGTGAGTATTCCCGCGGCTTAAATGTCATGGTCAGGGAGTTGAACGGCTGCTACCAGTCGTTACCTGCGCTCTGGCAGTCTGACTACGATACAGAAGGCTTTCAATGGCTGGTCACTGATGATGATTCCCAGTCAGTGATAGCCTTCAGCCGGCATACCTTTAATGCCCCACCGGTGGTGGTGATCTGCAATTTCACCCCGGTGGTTCGGCATCACTACCGCTTAGGCGTGCCAGAAGCGGGTACCTGGAAAGAAGTCTTTAATACGGACAGCCTTGAGTTCGGTGGTAGTGGTGTGGTTAATCCATCATCTTTAACAGCGGAACCCCTACTGCCCATGCATCATCAGATGTATTCACTGGAATTGACTCTGCCTCCTTTAGCGATGGTTTATTTATGTCGGGTGGCAGGATGTTGAGATTGAAGATGACCGGATACTGGGCTCACAGGATTCTGCGGTGGTGATTTGAATGCATTTAAGTTAATTGCCAGCCACTCTGACTTACGCCCTTGTTCGTTCAACCAATGAACAGCCTGGTAACTTTTATCGTCTGCCTCCAATACAAGTAATTGCGCGGCCAGGGAGCCAATATGATTCAAGATGTTCGGCTTACCCTCCAGTTTTAAATAAAAATACATTAAATGTGAATTATAATAACCTGGTTGAAAAATATCTTGTTGATTGGTTAAGCATGAAACATCATTTGCAACCTGCCTTAAAAAGTCAGCTAACCCTGAATGAATCCAAACTAAACCGACATACGCATAAGTGTTTAAACTACAATCACTGGCTACTTGTCTCAATCTGTTTGATGTTATGTCTTCAGGGGGATGATTCTGTGGGGCTGGGGTCAATGTCGGATGCGACATATTGAAAGAATCCTGTCCCGCTACGGCAACTGGACTGATATTCTGCCCGCAGCCATCGAAAGAATCCTGTCCCGCTACGGCAACTGGACTGATATTCTGCCCGCAGCCATCTGCTGTCTGGCTTCTGGGGTCAGCTGTCTTATGTGAAACAGATTGAGTGTAAACAATCCACACTGGCATGGCGGTTGGACCGCTATGCTGACAGCGGTCATCTGCTGGCTGGCCTCTGGATTCAATCGTATTATGTGAAACAGGTTGATTGAGATAACTCTGTCCCTCCATGGCAGCTGCACTGGCGTTCTGCCAGTAATTTCCACTATCGTTGATGCTCTCTCGACCCATACTGGGTGAGGGGTGGGGGGGCACAGTCATGCGAGTAGTATTCATAGAGGTGACTTTACGTTGAGAGGATTGCCCTCTCCCTTCTGCTTGCCATTGTTCCTGTGGGGATTGCTGCCCTTGTTCCTGTTGGAGCTGCTGTGGATAGGCAAGCTGTGGATAGGCATAATTGTTGCCGGGACCTTGTAATGGCATAGATTGCTTCCTGTTTTGTCAATTAAAGAGGGAAGCGTAGTCAAGGCAGTTGCAACCCACTAAAACAAAATACTGTAGTAGTTATTGCCAGAGAATCAAATTAAGATTCAGCTCTCTTAATGTGTTGATATTTTCAGATTCATGAACCAGTCACAAAAAACTACAGAATTGTTTGGCCCGGGGAGTTGTCACCACCTGGGCGCTAATTTTCTTGATCAGCAGTTTCACCGGGTGGACTCTGCTTCGGCCACCGGTGTGAACTTTGCCGTTTACGCACCGGAAGCGTCGGCCATGATGCTCAGCCTGTTTGACAGTTCGGGTATTGAGCAGCGTTTACCGATGTATGGCCCGGAAAAAGATATCTGGCATGTCTTTGTCGATGGAGTAAAGGAAGGGCAGGCTTATGGCTTTCGGGCAGATGGTCGCTGGGCTCCAAATGAGGGTTTGCGGTTTAATATTAACCAGCTATTGGTGGATCCTTATGCCCGGGAGGTCAAAGGGGGCATTAACTGGCAGCCAGCGGTTTACGACTACTCAGGTAAAGAACGAAATAGCTGGTTGTTTAATGAACAGGATAATGGTCATCTAATCCCCAAGTCGGTGGTGCGGGATGATCAGTTTGACTGGCAGTCCGTTACCAGCCCTGAGCTTGCCCATGAGCAAAGCATTATCTATGAAGCGCATTTAAAGGGCTTTACCCGACAGCATCCGGATATTCCTGAGGAACTCAGGGGAACCTACCTGGGGATGTGCCACCCGGTGGTTATTGATTACCTTAAAGCCCTTGGCATTAATACGCTTGAACTGCTGCCGGTCACCAGCTTTCTCAGTGAACCAAGACTCAGGAAACTTGGCCTGAAGAACTACTGGGGCTATAACCCGCTCTGCTTTATGGCGCCAGAGCCATCTTATGCCATTAGTGACCCGGTGAACGAATTAAAGACAATGGTTCGTGAATTGCATCGTGCCGGAATTCGGGTGGTGATGGATGTGGTTTACAACCATACCTGTGAAGCGGGCTCCGATGGCCCAAGTCTTAGCCTGAGAGGTTTGGCAGAGAAGGATTACTACCTGCTGGATCATCATGGCGGCCACCTGGTCACGACCAACTACAGTGGCTGCGGTAATACCCTGAATTTTGACTCGCCTCAGACCATCAAGCTGGTGATGGACAGCCTGCGGTACTGGGTGGAACAGTACCAGATTGACGGTTTCCGTTTTGATCTGGCGACCATCATGGCGCGCCGTAACCGCAAGTTTGACCCCCGCAGTCCATTGATGCAGGCCATATTTCAGGATCCGGTGCTGTCAAGACGACAGATGATTGCTGAACCCTGGGATATCGGACCCGATGGTTATCGTCTGAAAGGTTTTCCCCGGGACTGGCATGAATGGAACGACCGCTGTCGTAATGGCCTGCGGGCTTTCTGGCGAGGCGATAAGGATCAGGTGGTTGATCTGGCCTGGCGTCTGACCGGCTCCAGAGATTTTTTTGGTGATCAGCGACCGGTGGGCAGTATTAACTATATCTGCAGTCACGATGGTTTTACCCTGAATGACCTGGTCGCCTATGAGCACCGTCATAATATGGCCAATGGTGAGGGTAACCGGGATGGTGACCAGCATAATCTCTCCTGGAATTATGGGGTTGAAGGAGCTGCCGATGATCCGGTTGTTCGTAAGCTCAGACTTCGTGTACGTCGAAACCTGCTGACCACGCTGATGTTTTCCCGAAGCATTCCCATGTTTATGGCGGGAGATGAGTTTGGTAACAGCCAGCATGGCAATAACAATGCCTATTGTCAGGATAATCCTGTTGGCTGGGTGGACTGGTCGTGGCTGAAGGCTGAGCTCGATAATAGTAGTGAGAATCATGATGGAGCTGATCTGCAGCAGTTCACGTCGCAGTTGATCCATTTACGTAAATCAGAGCCATTGCTGGGCGTTCATTATAAGACAGTGGATGATCATGGTCGCGGCGCTCAGAGGCACAGTGCTGAACTTGAGTGGTATAACGCCCAGGGAATTCCACTGACGGCAGCAATGCTGCCCGATGAGCGAGGGCGCACTCTGGTTATGAGATATCGTTGCCCACAAAACAGCCAGCCCTGTCTGGTATTACTGATAAATAATGAGGCTGACGCCCGAAAATTTAATTTACCCGACACGGATCATCCGGTTCGCTGGCAGCGAATTTTATCCACAGACCTGGAGAACACTGAGGCATTCCAGGAAAAGATGGTATTGAACCCGGGTTGGTATGAAGTTGCCGATCACAGCATAGTTGTAATCCGAGAACTGGTTGGCTGATTAGGAATGATCCGGGGCGAGGTTGAAAAATCGCGCATTATTGCGTACGTAAAACTCGATGTTTTATTAGTAATAACCGGCAATGCATCCGTATAAAATAGCCGGTATTGTTAGCACTTTCGTTTACTTTCAGACTGCCAATTTATTATTGAGGTACCGACATGCACCCGCTCGCAGGCCAACCCGCAACCGATGACCTTCTGGTTAATATCCCACGGCTGGTGAGTGACTACTACACAGTCAGCCCTGATCTGGCAGAGAGCAGTCAGCGTGTGGCCTTCGGTACATCAGGCCATCGCGGTAGCTCTTTCAGTGGCTCTTTTAATGAAGCGCATATCCTGGCTGTCAGCCAGGCGATCTGTGAATATCGCCGTGCCCGGGGAATAGAAGGTCCGATTTTTGTTGGTATGGATACCCATGCCCTGTCTGAACCGGCATTAATCAGTGCCGTTGAAGTATTTGCCGCCAATGACCTTGATATCATGATTGATCAGGGTCGTGGCTATACACCAACGCCGGTTATTTCCCACGCTATTGTCAGCCATAATCGCAGTCACGACAGACGGGCCGATGGTGTGGTGATTACGCCTTCACATAATCCTCCGGAAGATGGCGGTATTAAATACAATCCTCCCCATGGTGGCCCTGCTGACGGCGATGTTACCGGCTGGATTGAGCAGCGAGCCAATGAACTGATTGCCGATAATCTTTCCGGTGTTAACCGGATATCTTTCGATCAGGCTCTCAGATCCGGTAAGGTTCATAAATACGACTACGTTACACCTTATGTGTCTGATCTTGAAAATGTGCTGGATATGGAAGCCATTGCCGGCGCAAAACTGAAGATTGGTGTTGATCCGCTGGGTGGCTCAGGCCTGCATTTCTGGGAGCCCATTGCTGAGCGCTATGGCCTTGATCTGACGCTGGTCAGCAAGAAAATTGATCCAACGTTTTCTTTTATGCACCTCGATAAGGATGGCAGGATCCGTATGGACTGCTCATCCGCTTCTGCCATGGCCGGGCTGATTAATCTCAAGGATGATTTTGATATTGCTTTCGGTAATGACCCGGACTTTGACCGTCACGGCATTGTAACCCGCGGTCATGGGTTGTTGAATCCAAACCATTTTCTTGCGGTCTCTATCCAGTATCTCTATACCCACCGTCCTCAATGGAAGGAAAGTGTCACCATCGGTAAGACACTGGTTTCCAGTGCCATGATTGATCGTGTGGCTAAAGGCCTTGGTCGTACAGTTACCGAAGTGCCGGTTGGTTTCAAGTGGTTTGTCGATGGCCTTTCGGCGGGCACCATGGCGTTTGGTGGCGAAGAGAGTGCCGGGGCCAGCTTCCTGCGCCGTGATGGCAAGACCTGGTGTACTGATAAGGATGGTTTCATCATGGCGCTTCTGGCTGCTGAAATTACGGCAGTCACCGGTCGCGATCCGGGCGAGCATTATCAGGAACTGACCCGTAAATACGGTGCTCCGGTTTATCAGCGTCTGGATGCCCCGGCGAATGATGCTCAAAAGAAAGTATTGTCAGCTCTGAGTCCGGAACAGGTCACAGCGGAAAAACTGGCGGGAGATCCCATTACCGCCCGATTGACTCATGCTCCGGGTAATGGCGCAGCGATCGGTGGTCTGAAAGTCGTGACGGATCGTGGCTGGTTTGCCGCAAGACCTTCCGGAACCGAAGCGGTCTACAAGATTTATGCAGAAAGCTTTGAGGGGAAAGAGCATCTTTCCCAACTGCAAAGTGAAGCTCAGGAGATTGTCGCTGAAGTCTTTAAGGCTAATGGCGT
>NZ_JAVRMB020000236.1:0-47839 GCF_031844845.1 Endozoicomonas sp. | reverse complement strand
TTATCAGATTGTTCAAATTTGAGTTCCACAAAAATGCACCTTCTGAGTGATCAATTTACAAAGTACTATTTTAGGCTATATTCGTTGGCACGACCGGCTTTTGAAGATGCAAACGTCTTCTGAAGTTACGGATTCAGGTGGTAGTCAATACCTCTGGCACGAATGTGTAATTATTCTATTGATGCTTTGAAATTTCCCGAAAAGCGCAACGAGTCATCGATCTTTTATTTAGTAAAACCTTAACTATATTTCTTATTGGCATCTATCCCGGCACCTATGTTGAGGCTTAGTGAGTGAAAGTAAAACCAGAAAGCTTTAAAAGTTACAGTCAGGCTGTTACTGGTACGAAAGTAACTGTTAGTCCGAGTGGTCTAACTTGGGCTGAAGTGGCCTCCAAAAAAATCCCAGGACATGCTAATGGACAATCCACAAGCAAGTCAGATATTCACAAGTACAGTGTTTATCAAGTGTGTAATCAAAAGACCCCGGGATTGGTTTCGACGAGCAGTGCTGATACCGTATCACAACGTGATAAATCTAAAGATGAGAGAAAATTAAAAGAGTTAACCAATGTATCTGCTATAACATTCAAGGCTACAGTTTCATATGCGAATACATTAAAAGAAAAATCAGGTGGTTTAAAAATAAAAGAACCTATAGCTGAAAGCAGGGGTGATATTTATATCAATACAGAAAATCGTACCATGGTTAATAGATCAAAAGATGAATCTTCAGTATTGAGCTATGCATCTGTATTGAGGGGAGTAATTCATGGGGGTGGGCAGAAAATCCGGAAACAAAAAACAGTAACTTTAGAGAAAGTGACTTTAGATGGTGTCAGCAAACTTTGGGAAAAATACCGTAAAATAAATGTATACGATGTGGAGCGGAGAAATAATAACAGATTGAGCATTGTTAAAGGAAAGCTCGATTTAATGCAGAATATTGAAAAAATATGGCGCAGGCATAAATTGGTAGACATGGGTAAATTAAGCCTTTGTGTAAGTTATTCCAGTCCTCTAAGAAAAATGGAGTACTTATATGAAATCTGCTTCAATACAATATTGTATGATTTGAAGGGGTATCTTGAAGAAATAAAAATAAATAGTGGTGTGGCCGATGTGGATAGGAATAAATTGGTTTTGTTATATAATCACTCGTGGATGCTGAGGGACAGAGTATTAGGTGAAAAATATGAATATTCTCCATCCAGTATTATTAAATCTAATGAACTGGATAAATTAGAAAATTTTTTAAAACATATTCTTTTAAGCTATGTATTGCCAATAGTAAAAAATCAATATGCAAGGGATTTTTATCAGCTTTTTGATAATTCATTGTTCTTATTGAGACACTATGTTCCGCTGATAAACGCCTTTAGAGCAGGTTCAGATAAGTTCATCCAGGCTCTTACTGATAACATCTGCATGGTTATAGGCGCAATGTGGCGTGATTTTTATATACAATTGAGTAGTCAATCTTATCAAAATGCATTTCATTGTTTTGATAAATATATTTGCGAAAACAGTGATATTATTACACAGCAACGAGTTCCTAGAACATTTGAAATCTGTAAAAATAAGATTAAAGATGCAATTGCTAAAGTAATCCTGAAAAAAACACCTTCAGATAAAAAAAATGATATAGCTGGTCTTTGTGAAAAATTCAGAAACAAAGGTTGGGTAAATAAATCTCAGTTAATCAGGGTCAGGCAATGGGCAGCTCAAGAACCAGCCAGGATAGTTGAGGGAACGATTTCTATTGCTGAAAAGGCAAAAACAGAAATGCCGACAGATTTTCGGCAGAATGAATTACAAATAGAATCATTTGATGGTGCTGCTCATTCTTCAACTAATTCAAATAAAGAAACAACTGTTTTTCCGATAAAAAAAGAACAGTCTGAAGATGGCAGTATTATAAGAGCAGAAATAATATATGTCTCTCTTGAAGATATTGAAGATATTGTGGGAAAAATTGAATTTAACAGTTTTTCCAATAAAGCAATACGACCTGCAATTCCAACAGCTGCGCGTCTAAAAAGCCTATTATACGGAGATCAAGAAATTTATAATAATCTCTTGAGTTATCTGGAAAATAAAAAGCCAAATGCTAAAGGCAGACTTAACCAGCAGCAGCTGGCCCTGGAGTGGTTACGAATATTAGCGTCAGATAATTTGAGAGATAATCTGGCTAATGTATATGGTCGACGTCAGTGTGCGCTTATATTTGTATCCTGTATTCGTCGCTTACTGGATGAATATTATGATCGGCGTAGAGAAGATATAAAAGACTCTTCGCAATCAAGGTGTGATGATTTTTTATTGAACAATATTGATCTGATAAAGTATGCCAAGTGTGGGTTGTTAACGATTATTAAATCAAATCTTCAAAAAAAAATTAGTATTAAACTGTTAGAAGATTTATCTAAAATGATCGAAAGTACGGGTTCGGAAAATATTATTATGGGGGGTGATACGGAAGATGAACTGAATCAATCATTCAATGTGGTCTCGTTGGGTGATAGCAATGTGGGAAATAAACAAAATATAGAAATGAACCGTGAAAGTGAATCTTATTGCACAACGGCATTCGGAAAAATAACTCACTCCGGTAATGAGCGGGTCAGCAAGCCAGAAGCGATATCGACGATTTCTCCAGGAAAAATAAGCTGGGCTAAAATAGTCGGTTTTCCAGTAATTCCATGGAAAAAAGCAGATGTAAAATATGATGCTGAGACTGATAAAGCTGGTCATGGCATCCACAATCTGGAATCAGAACCCTTTACCAAGGCTGAAGAGAGCTGTGTTATAAATTCTGGCATATTATCTCTCTCCCCTGAAGATATTGTGGGTAAACTGGAATTCAACGCCTGTTACAATATGGCAATACAATATGCAGTTCCAACAGCTGATCGGGTAAAGAGCCTCTTATACGGAAATGAAACCATTTATTTTATGCTTTTGGCTGGCCTGAGGTATACGAAAGCAAGGACTAAAGACAAACATGATCAGCAACAGCTAGCTCGTGAGTGGTTGCATATACTATTATCAGATAATCTGATAGGTAATCTTGGGGGGTTAGTTGGTCGGAAAAAGTGTGAGTCGATATTTGTACATTGTACTCGTCGCTTATTAGATGAAGCTTATGATTTAATTCGCGCAGACTCCTCAAAGAAGAAATATCATGATTTTTTATCGAACAATGCTGCTCTAATAAAAGCCACTCTTCGTGACTTAATGTACATCGCTAAGTCAGGTTTTGAACAAAACAAGACTTATGATTATCTGATAAATGGGATAAACACATTGCTTGGAGATATGGCTTCGAAAGCAATTCATATGGGGGGGCAGAGTGCAGGTGAAGAGCGCCAATCATTGGCAGTGGTCTTATTGGATGATGGCAATGGTAAAGATAAATCAGATAAAGAGTGGATCAGTGAAAATGAGCGTTCTTGTACAACGGCACCGGGTAAACATCACTCCGGTAATGAGCCGGCCAGCAAGTCAGAAGAGGTATCGACTATTCTTCCGGACATAAAAACCTGGGCTCAAATGGTCAAGCCTCCAGTAATACCAAAGAAAAATAAAGTAGATGTCAAATACGACGCTGATCATGTTATCCATAACCTGAAAATAGAACCCCTGACAGAGGCCCAGGAAAGAGTCATACATCATGCAATCCGGGGTAAACCTATGGCATTGTCAGTACCTGTTATGTCAGAAAATTCTCCTGGCCCAAAAAACTGGTCTCAAATGGTCAAACTACCAGTAATACCAGAGAAAAATAAAGAGGGTGTTAAATACGACGCTAATCATGGTATCTGTAACTTGAAAATAGAGCCCCTGACAGAGGCTCAGGAAAAAGTCATACATCATGCAATCCCGGATAAGCCTATGGTATTGCCAGTAACTATTGCTTTAGAAAATCAAAATCATACCGTTGACCAAAATAAAAGATTATCCGTTCAACCTGACTGTCTGAAGAAGGACCTTTTGGATCAGGATATAGAGGCTACAGATGAATTGATGGGGTCAGCTATTAAACGAGAGAATACATCTCCGGATAATCAGGGAAAATATCGGCTTAAAAAGAAAACAGATCCTGTTAAAAAATATTTGAAATCCGTTGAGGGTAGCTCAATACGCAGCCCGTCAGCTCTTAATGTTATTCGGAATGGATCTTATTGTGACGCTGTTTACAAAAGTTTCCAGAACAGATACAAAGAGACTTTTGACAAGGCTGTTATTTTCTTACCACAGTTGGTTACTGAGCTTCTGAAAGATAAACCCATTGATAAAAAAAGTAGCATTGTAAACCTTGTTTATAAATTAATTTTTTTATATGTGGAAAAAGCAACTGATAGAATTGTTTCTTTTGACTCAGGGGGGCATCCTGAGCATAAAGAAGATGTTTTCCTCGACCTTGATCCTATCAGGAATGTTCACAGTTACCTCCTTGGTAAGGGCATGCTTGTTTCTGAAGAAGATAAGCAGGGCTTTGAATCTATTGTTAAAGACATTCAGGAAATAGAATGCCGTTGTCGATCCTTTGTGATTGACAGGTTGAATAAGCTGTACTCTGAAAAATCTCCTGATCTTCAGGAAATCTGTCGAACAGTTAGAGCAGGTTTGTTTCTTGATGTTATAAATAAAGATTATGCAAGAAGGATGCTTGATAACTCTGATTATCTGAATCAAATAGATCAGACTCTTGATTTACTTCAGGCACTGACACTTCAACGGTTATTTCAACAAAATCTGTCTACAGATGATGCCCATAATGTTACTGATATACTGGAGTTCGCAACTAAGTTTGATGATAGGTTATCAGGCCCTGCTCTAAGTAAAAATGAAAATAGTGGCCATGAGAATTTGCCTTCAGATATTGATGAGACGTTATGCTTTAAAGTATTTCGTGGGCACTTGATCACTTGTTTGCGCTCATATACTTCTAGAGCAAACAATGACGTTGTATCATCTGAAAAACAGAAAACAAGGCTGGATTCCAAGGGTGAAGAGATTAAGCGGATAGCAGATTCGCCTGAAATGAAAAAAATCAGCGAAAAAATAACTGACTCTGTTAGCTTGTATCGCAAGCCTCGTAGTAGAAGTGTGATCATTGAATATAGTCAGATATTGAAGGATCTGGAAGGATTGAAACGTTTGTGTTCTGATTGTAAGTCCAGTTATTGGGCCGATCAATTTTATACTTCGCTCTATTGCTCATATGTATTGAATTTAGTTGATCATACTGTTTTTGTCCGTCGATCTCGTCATTCCCTATCTAATTGTGTGTGTTATCACAAGCTTTTAAAGCTTTGCATTGAACAATTTAACAAAATGGATATGAATGGCTTTTTCTCAGAAGAGCAGTGTTCCAGAATGGATAAATTATTGATCAGGGTATTTTCTGCGACTGCCTTTGCTCTTAAAATATATAATAAATCTTGTGTGGAAAGCTCGAATCTTGATGAGTTGATACTCTATAATTCATATCAGGTTAATAACCTTGAAAGGCTGGGAACAAATTTATTTGAAAATATACATGAAATAGAAAAATCACAATTTTCCAATCAAGCGTTATCGGATAAATCCAGTGAATGTGTGAAGCTTTATAATGCCTGCTCTGAGGGAATACGTAAGGATATAGCGTTAAGAACTACTCGCTGCACAGAGCATAGTCCTCATGAGGAACATCGAAGTTTATTGGATATAACAACGGTAGTATCGAGAACAAAAAGCGGTGTGATATAAAATTATGGAAAACGGTTATAAGAAATGGATGAAGTGGCTAATGGATAAAAAGCTCTGCTCGTCTTCCTGCCTCTTTATCATGAAGACGAGCACGGAGTGCATAAAAATTTTCAGAAAAACGAAGGTGTCTATCCTTCGTTGACACGTTCAATATACGGGTTTCCCCAGCCCTGAATAGCACTGATTTTCCGGTTACGATCTGACTCCCAGGAGGTGACTGGATACATCTTATTCCATGCTTCAAACAGTTTCCTTTCCTTATTACTGAGCTTCAGAGCGTATTGATCCGACATATACAGATATATTCGGGCAATACTACCCCGCTGAGTCTCAGGTGGCTGGGCTACTCTGGCTTTGAAATCAACCCGAAAGTCACACTGGCCATAATATTTCGGTGCATTTTGCAAATAGCCAAAGCGATAATTGGAGCGGTCACCATTCACTTCACCCACGGCCGGAACCAGGTTGTGCAGGTCCGCTTCCATCGCACGAAATTCAGGGTTATTTCGAGTGCAGTTTTTTCTCCCTCCCTGTTGCCAGCACTGTAGTTGATGGCCAAATGCCCAGGCTGGCATCACATGCTCCCATTCAATACGGCTGGCCCGGGTTTTCTGTTTTCTGATGGTATAGCCACAGGCTTCCAGATCCGGAACCAGCTTTTTGCCTACCTTTTTGATGGGGCAGCCGCAATAAAAACTAACAAGGTTTTTGTCGTATATTTTTGCAGCCTCTCGTTTAGCACTGTAAAAACTGGTGGGTGGGCTGCCATAAAGGACAGAAGAAAAGAAAAAGACAGTCAAGCCTGCTATCCAGGCGCGGGTAGGCATAAGAAACATGGTTTTTGGCGAGATAAATTTTAGAAGAAAGGAGTCAAGGTCACTATCGAAATGCTGGAAAGTGATCTACTTATACGACGATTATATCCTAATACATGGTTTCATTGAAATTGACAGATGACAAGGTTGGGTCGAGCGAATGCGAGCCCCAACAAACTATCTGCAATCATCGGAGAAATTGTTGGGCTCACTCTGTTCGACCCAACCTGCAAAGCAGGCGCAGACATCCGTAGCAGATTTATCACTACCATCCTGTGCCTGAAATACCGGCACGTCTTTAAAGCTTATCTGCACTGGTTGATTTGAAGAGATCAGAGATCAGTAAACTGAAAACACCGCCGACCAAAATAACAAGGCTAAGACCTGCGCCGGAAGTAAAGGACGCCCAGAGAGAAGTCTGTTCTATGGTGTAATACCAGGCGACACCCGTCATAAGCCATAACCACCAGAATCCCAGAGAGGCTATGGCTGTGAGCCGGAAACCTGTTGATATTTTCGTTCTCATAGTCTGCTTCCCCAAGCGGCTTTGTACGAGACCATCTTATGCCTCAATTGCACGTAGGGGGATCAGGGTTTTACGCAAAATTCGTATCTGTCTTTTGACGTGAAAGAAAGTTGCCATGGAGTTACAAAGGCACGGAGAAAAGCAAAAGCTTTTACTCTGCGCCTCTTGGTGAAATCTTTCATGACCGGAGGTGACGAACCATCGTCATGGACATTTGTGATGGGAAAACGATGAGCAGGATTTGATGGCTGCCGTCAGAGCTTCTCGCCGGTGGCCAGCTTTGGCTGTTTTCCAGCAAGTCCCATGGCATATTTCATGACCTGATTAACGACGGGTGACATCTTTCCGGCGAGAGCAAGCCCGGCATTTCGGAAGAGCTTCAGAGGACCACTTTGATTGCTGAAGGTGTGATAAAAGCCATCCATAACATTCATCATCAATGCATTATCAGCCTGTCTTGCTTTTTCATATCGCTTTAGAACTTGAGGGCTTCCCAGATTTTCATTCTGCCGGCAGGCATCAACCAGTATTTCGATCAGCCAGGCGGCATCCTGAAAGCCAAGGTTAACACCCTGTCCTGCCAAAGGGTTGATGGTGTGAGCAGCATCACCAGCCAGAACGACACCGGGACGGTAATATTGGCTGACATGACGCCGGGCGATGGGAAAGGCCCCTCGTTCATGGAGTTGAACAATTTTCGGAAGCTCGGCAGGGAATGTTTTAACCAGTTCTTTTATTAAAGCGTCATTGGAAAGGGCCAAAAGCTGTCGGACTTTTTCCGGTTGGTGGTACCAGACAATAGAGCCGTAACTTCTTCCATCAATATCCGGTAGTGGCAGAAATGCTTCGGGGCCAGTGGGCGTAAATGCCTGCCAGGTAATATCCTGAGCACCTCCTTCAATCTCTACGGTTGCCACCAGGCATTGCTGTTCATAGTCCCTCTGCTCCATAGCCAGTCCAGCCGCCTGACGAACACGAGAGTTCGCGCCATCAGCACCCACCAGAAGATCACCGTAAAAACGACGACCATCAGATAATTCAACCAGAGGCCTGTTTGCTGAGGTGTCGATCCTTTCGATACTGACCGGACTGATAAACGTGATTGATGGACAGGATCTGATCGCTTCCAGCAGACCCAGTTGGGTAACCCTGTTTTCTACGATAAAGCCCAGCTGTGGTTGATTGATCTGCCGGGCATCGAACATCACGCGGTTGCTTCTTGAGGACAGCTCCTTTCCCCAGGGCGTATGCAGTTTTTCCCATACGGCCATACGACGATAGGGGGTCATGCGCATTTCTGTCATGTGGGGCCAGGCGCCAAGCTGGCGGAGAATTTCTTCTGAAGCCGAACTGAGTGCAGAAACTCTCAGTTCGGGAAGCGCGTTTTCGGGCAATGGTTCCGGCTCGGTGTGATCGAATACCGCAACCTTTATTCCCTGGTTACCCAGTCCACAGGCGATAGCGGCGCCCACCATGCCACCACCAACAATGAGAACATCGTAGTGGCTCTCGGAAGCGCTTTGGGCAGAAACATTTATTTTTGTCATACATCAGCGCCGGCAGCGCGCTCCATCATCAGATCAATCACGGTTGTGATCTTTTCATCGAGGTTGGAAATAGTCAAACAGAGTATTCGAGAAGGTGGTGGAAACCAGGCGTTTTAACACCCAACCGTCATCCCCGCGAAGGCGGGGATCCACTGCTCGAGATAGATTCCCACTCTCGAGATGGATTCCCGCCTTCGCGGGAAAGACGGTGGTGGTATGAATTGGCATTTAAGACCTTTTGCAACAGCCTCCTTCATGGGTAAGGGGCTTGGCCATGAGTGTCAGATTTCAGCTCTATTTTAGAGTAACTGAACCGTTATTTAGCATTAACGTGTGCCAGAAATACTCTGGCACTTTAATCTCATATTTGTTGCCTGAACGTTATGGTGTTATGGCATCAAGGCTGGATGCTTCTCGTAAAACCCGGCTTAATGCGGCACAGATTTTCTTGCAGCTTTCGGCATCACGAATGGTATCGCCATTACTGTCTGTAATAATAAAACTGTCTTCAACCTTTTCGCCGAACGTAGCAATTTTAGCACCGTGAACCTGCAATTTAAGCCTGGCGAAGGTTTTTCCTATCAGAGCCAGCAGGCCAGGACGGTCTGTGGCAGTAATTACCAGAACGGTTTGTCTGGGTTCAACCTGATTGCTGATCAGGACAGCCGGTTCACGGTTGAAGTAACGAAGTTGTCGAGGGGTTCTTCGGCGAATGAGTCTTGAAAATTTATTTGGTGCCGCCAATGTGTTTTGTAAATGAACCAGTATATCAAGGATACGTTCCGGGTTAGGGCCAATAGCCGATCCGTCTTCCTCAAGAACGGTGTAGGTATCCAGACTGAAGTTGCTTGCAGAGGTAGTAATTCGAGCGTCCTGAATAGCCAGTCCCAGCTGATGGAAAGCAGCAACCGTTGCGGCAAATAAATTGGACTGGTCATGGGTATAGACAAAAACCTTTGAACCCTGATGCTCATAGTCATCTTTGACTTCCGGAATAAGTATCAACGGTTTGCCTGGGCTATGGTCCAGAATTCCTTCAGTCTGCCAGCTGATTTCATCGCTCTGGTGACGAAGAAAGTATTCATCATTGAACTGTTCCCATAGCTTCAGAATCCATACTTCTTCAAAGCCCTTCTCCTTGAGTAAGGCCAACGCCTTTTGTTGGGTATTGGCAATCTGCTCATTGAGTTCAGGAAGGTTATCAATCCCCCGTTTCAGGAGCTGCTGGGTTTGTGAAAATAGCTGTTGCAGGAGGGAGGCTCTCCAGCCATTCCATAACCCGGGGTTGGTCGCATTGATATCCGCTACCGTCAGCAAATAAAGGTATTTCAGCCTTTCCCTTGTGCCGACGCGGCGGGCAAAGTCCTGGATGACGATAGGGTCAGACAGGTCTTTTTTCTGGGCAGTGTGCGACATGGTCAGGTGTTCCTGAACCAGCCAGACAATCAGTGAAGTATCTTCTTTGTTCAGTCCATGCACCCGGCAGAATTTTTTGGCATCCACTGCGCCCAGTTGCGAGTGATCGCCACCACGACCTTTACCGATGTCATGATACAGGCCTGCCAGATAAAGCAGTTCGGGTTTTGGAATTTTATGAATAATGGTTGCAGCGATGGGGAACTTCTGGTGACTCTCTTTGCAGGAGAAACTACGCAGATATTTGATCAGCAACAGGGTGTGGGCATCCACTGTTAACGTATGAAACAGGTCATACTGCATCTGACCAATGATTTGTCCGAATTCTGGTAGATATCGGCCCAGAATGCCGTAACGGGCCATTCTTCTCAGAGTGGTCGTCAGGGTAAACGGCGCGCGCATTAATTCCAGAAACAGCCGGGTGCATCGCGGGTCTTTACGAAAGGTGCTATCCACCAGGTGGCGGTAGTCTCTGATTAATCTTATGGTTTCCGCTGTCGGTCCCTGGATGGTCTGATCCCTGGTGATAAGGACAAATACTTCCAGTAGCGCGGGGGGGTATTCTGCGAAAACTTTATCGTGAACGGTTTCAATATAGTTGTTGCATACTTGAAATCGTTCGTTGACAGGGCGAACTTCCTGAGATTCGCCGGCGCCGAGAATATCATCATCAAAATGTTGAAGAAGCAGGTCTTTTAACTGGCTGACAATCATGACCGTTCGAAAATAGCTTTGCATAAACTGTTCAACGGCCAGTGCGCTGGTGTGGTCATGATAGCCAAACTGGCTGGCCAGTGTCTGTTGATGGTCGAATAGCAGGCGGTTTTCACTGCGCCCGGTCAGTGAATGCAGGGCCCAGCGGATTTTCCAGAGAAATGCTCTGCATCGCAGCAGTTGCTGGTGCTCAACATTGCTTAGAAAGCCAAGTTCCAGAAGTTCAGCGGGGTCATGGGTTCCGTAGTGTCGTCGAGCTACCCATCCCAGCATATGCAGATCTCTGAGTCCACCTGGAGAGCCTTTAATATTGGGCTCCAGATCATACTCGGTATCATTGTATTTCCGGTGTCGCTTACGTTGCTCTTCAAATTTTGCCTGCAGATATCGCTGGCTTGGCCACATATGTTCGGTGTCAGTGATATCCAGCAAACGTTCATGAAGGGCTACAGGGCCTGATATCACCCTGGATTCCATCAGGTTGGTGATGATTGAGAGATCGTTGGCGGCCTGGTGGGCGCACTCAGCAAGAGATCGCACACTGGATCCGACGTTCAGTCCTATGTCCCAGAGTAATGTCAAAAATTGTTCAATGGCATTCTGGTGCTCGTCATAGTGGTCTTCTTCAAGCAAGATCAGGATATCTATATCGGAACCGGGATGTAGCTCCCCTCGTCCGTAGCCACCAACGGCCAGCAAGGCAGCAGGGCAGCCTTTGCTCCAGTCCCGATGCTCCCATGCCAGACACAATACCTGATCAATAAGCCATGCCCTGGCAAATACCAGCTGCTCAATATCCATGCCATCCATAAACCACTGATCCATTTTGGCGGTGGCTTCTTTGAGGCATTTTTTGTAGGCAGGGATTGGCGTTTTGGCAATGGTCAGGTCTGCACGGAACTGGCTTTTGTTAAAAAGACGGTCTTTAACGGATGCCGGGATCTTCTGGAAAGGATTACTCATTATAGGCTTCTGTCTTTTATTTTTCGCTCAGGGCTGTTGTCGGCTCAGGGCTGTTGTCGGCTCAGGGCTGTTGTCGGCTCAGGGCTGTTGTCGGCTCAGGGCTGTTGTTGGCTCAGGGCTGTTGTTGGCTCAGAACGTTGAATCAAGACCTGATCGTGAGAGTGTGTTGAACCGGATTATGGGCATCTTAAAAGGATTGGTGAAAAAAATCAGTACTATAATGGCTTTGTTTCTCCTGAATAGACGTTGATCGGGTTTGCCTTCTTCTTTATTTTCATTGCATTTTCTGCGTGAGTAATACGTCACTATGAGTATATTTTCTTCTGGTCAAATATGGGCTGCAGTTGACTGGGGAGCCAGTGATTACAAGGCTTTTCTGATTAAAAAAGGAAGCCCGGTGGATACTAAGGAGCCGTCCTTAAATAACTTAGCCATTTCAACGAACGCCGCCCGCTACCCGCCGCCCGCTACCCGAAAAAGCCAGAGCCGCTTGTGTTTTTGCGGGTAGCGGGCAACGGCCTTTTACAAGTTTCAGTAAAATGTGGATCTTATTTCAGGACAATTCCTAAGGCTGGTAAGCAGGGGATGCTTCAGGTTGAAGATCAGGCATTTGATGCAACATTACAGCAGTTAATATTGGAATCGCCGGGGGTGGTGGAAAGTTGGAGGTGGAGATTGGCTGATATACCTTGAAGGCAACTATTACACCTTCAAGGTATTAAAGAGTGACCGGAGGCATTTTAAAAGCTTTCTTCTAACCGTTTGGTTAATACTTCATAACTCGTCGCGGTAACGGCAAGGGTATGCTCCCATTGAGCGGATGGTCTGCGGTCTCTGGTTACTGCGGTCCATGCATCACCCAGCAACTTTGTTCCTTTCTTGCCAGCATTGATCATTGGCTCAATGGTAAAGGTCATGCCTTCTTTCAGAACACAGTCATTTCTATCGTTGTAGCCTTCGTAATGAATGACCTGCGGGTCTTCATGGAAAACCAGGCCAATACCATGACCACAATACTCTTCAACTACGGAGAAGTGGTTGGCATGGGCATGTCTGGCAATCACCCGGCCAATATCGCTGAGGCGGTTACCCGGTTTAACTTGCTCGATACCCAGATAAAGGCATTCCTGGGTGACCTGAACCAGTCGTTCGTTAAATGGCTGCACCTCACCGACCAGAAACATCTTGCTGGTGTCACCGTGATAACCGTCTTTGATCACGGTAATATCGATGTTGAGGACATCACCACTTTTCAGAAATTTCGTGTCACTGGGTATGCCGTGACAGACCACCTGATTGATAGAGGTACAGGTAGATTTTGGAAATCCGGGACGACCTGGTGCAGCACCATAGTTCAGAGGAGCCGGGATGGCTTTCTGGACATTAACAATATGGTCGTGGCAGATGCGATCCAGCTCTCCCGTCGAAACGCCCGGCTTCACATAGGATTCGATCATTTCCAGCACTTCAGCGGCCAGACGGCCAGCGATACGCATCTTTTCAATTTCTTCAGGGGTTTTAATGGTTACATTCATTGTTTGATTAGCCCGCTTAAAAGATGCGAAAGTCAAATGATAATGCCTGTCATCTTATCAGAATCCCCAGGCGAAGTATGAATATTATGCCCATAATCGTGAGCCAGCATATCCTATGCTGACTCATCCATTTCATCGGACGGAACTGCTTGCAGGATTTGGGGATGCTGTACCACAGGCAATAACTCATACTTCTCCGACTGTCGCCCGGGGCTCGTTTCTGCTTTCACCCTGGTGTGGGGATGCTGCTGTCTCACAGGCAATAACTCATGCCTCTCCGGCTGTTGCTCGGGGCTCGTTTCTATTTTCACCCGGAGAGGGTCTGCGTAGTGAGCGCTGTCCCGACAACGCTTATATACTACAGAACCTATACCGATACTGAACGCACAAAGTGCAACTAAAGGGATCAGGATGGTCATTAAGAAAGGGAGGTCATCCGTAGAGGGGGCATCCGTAGAGGGGGCATCCGTGGGCGAAAGAATAGACGGCAAAACGGAATTAAATACTGGCGGTGGTGTGTTGCATGTGCAATTTCTAGTATTCGATGCATCAAAACACATCTTCTGTTGGATTGCTGTTTCCGTGACCTTGACTAAACCAAGCAAGACCCCGGCTGCTATTGTCCAAACATAAGACAAAGGAATGTTTTTGTCTGGATGGGGGGTTGCCTTTACCGCACGACCTCCGTGTTTGCCAGTGATGTCACTGTTTTGAGGGAGTTCTGTAAAAGAGGCAGGATTGTTATTAGCTAATTCGCTCTTGGAAATTGTCATAAGTTAATCCTTTTAAATCGGTTTTCAAAAAGCACGGTAAAACAGGCATAATGAAAGACAGGTTTTCCGAGTGGAATAAATAATCAGGAATTGCTGATTTTGATAATACCTTGCCACGATTAGCAGAGTGTTTTTACAGCAAAATCAATCTATTCCCTGAATAATTCGAAATTATAGGAAATAATAGAAAGAGTAAGCTGCGGCTCCTATTGGTATTGTAAGTTGGGCATAACCCACAAAGTGCCAAAAAGTTGATAGCCATGTTCTTTGATCCACATTTGGGTTGGATCTGAATCTGACATCCAGACTTTTTTTCGAGTAGTAGTTATCTTCGCGCCGGTTTGAACTGAAAAGCCCCCACAGGGTGTACCATTTACAGTCCCAGGCATCAGGGTCTGATTTGCAGGATTGATGATAGAAGGGCAGGTTTTTCTGGTAGACCGTTAATTTAAGGGTGTATTCCGTGTCAGGGGCAAGGTAGTCGTCGTAACTTAACCCTTCATCAGATAGAAATATTTTTCCCGGGTAATAGAACAGTGAAGGCGCATAACTTCGGTATATATTTTTATGGGGGCTGTTACCATTTTTGAGTTTAAATTCCCATAACGTTGACCGCCTTATCTGCTGGTCGTTTGAAATAGCGTTAAGTGTTTGTTGAATGCCCTTTGCCTCATCAATGTAGATAGTCGATTTCAGTCGCTCGCCAAATATCGTTGGTTCATAGAGTTGAACCCTGACAATGATGTTCTTAAGCTTTTCAGTGACTTCCTCTGACACTTCACTCAGTGCTGCTGCGGAGAAGTCCTGGGCTCTCATCATCAATGGATAGCCTTTTTGTTCTCTTGTGCCATTTTTACCAGGGGTGGATTGCCATACCAGTGGCTCAATATCTTCATTGTCAAAGGCCTTTGGCAGTAAAAAGGCATTCGGTGAACGGGAGGCAATTCGCTTTTGTGTATCAACGGTAAAACTGACTTTGTCGTAGCCATTGAACCGGCATGAAAGACTGTCAGGTTGATGATTATGGATAAACTGGTTGAGGTTATACTCGTTTTTAGGGTCTTCAATGAATAATGCGGGTGTCAGCTCAGTGGATTGTGACGCACTCCAATTGCTTTTCAGGTTGCTGACAGTGATGGCTTCTTCTTCGCCTGGTAGCAGGTCATAGCCATTGGCAAGGCGATCGACATAGTCTGGGGTAGCAGGATTCCAGTGTGCGGCGTTTTTTTTCAGAAACTCAACATCAAAATCCAGTTGTCCGTTCCCACAACGCTGACTTTCGTGAACCGTTACATCGGCATAACAGCTTTTTGGAACATTACGACATTCATTGACTCGCTGTGTGCCTCCGTTTTCAGTAGTAATGACCCTCTCTTCACACACTTCATAGGTGCCGCAGATAAAAGGATCGGTAACCATGCGGCAATCCTCCCATTCCCAGTGAAGATTGGTCTGATAATGAATTTCGCCGGACCAGCTGGGTAAAGGCTGTTGTCGCAGAACTTCTGAGGCTTCATGACGGCTAATGTTTTTCAGGTCAAGCCATGCTTCTTCATCAAATGACTCTGGCAAGCGAACATGGGTGTTATTGTTGCCGGAGCATTTCAGCTCTTCAAACCGAAAGTTACGGGTTTGCCAGGAAGGGATTATTTGCCCGGGGCAGGACCCGCTTGGTCGGTCATAGGGGGCGGATATTTGAAAACAGTAGTTGGCAATGAAATAGGGCTCGGAGCTTCCGAAAAATGCATATGGCCTTGATGATAAAAGCATGAGTAGCAAAGCCGCATACATCAGGTGCTTTTTAATAGCCATTCAAATAACCTGCAAAATGTTTAAATGAAATAATTCTTGTGAAAATGAGCACCCGTTTTTCAGGTACTCATCGCTTTCTTTTAATTTGAGAATCTAGAAAAGCTGTCTTCTTTTTCTGCGTTCAGAAACCACATTATCCCTGGTCAGTAAATCAACCACGCTTTGCAGTTTTTTTGCTTCATCAAGGCGGTTTTCCTGATTTTCCAGGGCATTGATACATATGGCTACGGATCCTTTCAGAGTGCCGGCCTCTACGAGCATGACATCGCTTTCAATATCGTCTTCATCCATTTCAGTCGGGGAGCTGAAAACCTGTCTGGCTTTCGCTTGATAGAGAGAGCGTCCCATATCAGAGCTGAGATAATGTTGACGATACCCGTCGCGCACTTTCCTCAGTCCGCCGGAGCGACTGAGTGCAAGCTCTTCATCAATGTCTTTCTTAATCAGGGCGATCATGAAGTACTTGGTGTCTATCTCATTGGATTTACCGGAAACCCATGTGATCCAGGAGCTGACAGAGGACCATTGCTTACTGGCGGAGTTTTCTATGGTGACCATCGCTTCCCGGGCAAGGTTTGCGTAGCGCATAAGCTTGTTCTGGTCGTATATAGGGGCAGCGCCAACGGTCATATCGCTGAGGTAATAATCAAGATTGAAAATACGCTTATCATATTCAACAGGAATGCAGCCTATCTGGATGCCGTAAGTAGCCCGGATGTAAGATCTTGCCCAAAAAGCATCGATCATCATTTCTTTGGCCGTTTTACTGCCTTCCGGATCTGACATGGTTCTGTATCTTTCAGAAGTACCGAAAGTATCGATAAATGTTTCAATGGCATTTTTGGTAAAACGGTTGATACCTTCATCAATAACCCGTTTGTCCTGAGTGCGCATGGCGCGCAACTGCAAGATGTTTCGCTTCATATCAGAGATTTGCCCAGAGGTGTACAGCGACATTCCTTTAAGCTGGTCGCTGTTAATGCCTAGCTGCTGATGAAATATGCCATTTGGCAGGATAACGGTAAAATGCAGGTCATTAACCTGTGATTCCAGTCTGCCCAGGGCCGACTGATAATGGTTAATCAGCGGGAGCATATTAACCTGGCTCTTTGGGGCAACGGTTATGTCAGGCCTTAAAGTTGGAAAATGCTCAAGAGTATTAATGTCCTCCAGGAATAAGTTGGACTCCTGTCTGAAGGTCCTGACTTTATCAAGAAAATCTCTCACCGGGACTGGCTGCATTGTGCTCTCATCAGACGCTCTCTGAAGTTCTGAAGTGACGAAATTCAGCTCTCTCACGCTGCCGCGGAGTCTGTCAATGGTTGACAGCAGGATGTCACCATCCCGTTCTCCTCTCATATAAAAGGCCTGAATATACTGTTTTTCAATTTCAGTCTTATTCGATAGATTGATATTTAACTGGTCACCGTTTTCAGGCGCAACGTTGATAACTGGCGGTAAAGCCATCTCTGGCTCAACCGGCGGAACTTTTTCATAATAGGGGCTTTGCGGGGGGTAGTACTCTCGATGAGCTGATCTGGCTTCTGTTTTTCCTATAAATGAAAAAGCAAAAATACAAGCGAAGAGAAATAAGCTGCCAGTAATCCTGTTCATTCGTTAAACTCTGGTTTGGAAGTAAGTTGTTGGTCTGTTCGATAGACCGTCTCGAAAGAAGATAGTTCCATTTGCGAGAATTTATTCTCGGCTGAAATTGGGTTGCGTCGGTTATTCTGGATATTTTGGAGCGATTCTATGAAGCGGTTAATGAAGATAATCGTTAGCCGTGAAGGCTGCTATGTTGCCTTTAAGGGTTGAAAGCGAATTCTTGGGACAATCGAGCCAATAAAATGACTTGCTGAAGTACAAGAAAGGCCAGAGAGTCAGTATTTTAGCTTCTTACCAGTGTTGTTTTTTAGGACTGGAGCCAACAGACAATTGGTACCATGCTGCTTTTTAAGAACAATATAGTCCGTGAAGGCTGTGGTCATTCTGATCTGCTGTGGTGATTGTGAATGTCGTTGATTTTTCTGCTGTTGCTTGTCAGGTGGATCCTTATTCTTTGATCTCAATAATGTCACAATTCTTTCAGATTGTTCATTATTTCAAGTATCTCCAGCCTTGATTTCAATGCCTCGGGATTAAGTGAGCCGTCGGGATGTTCTGTCGTTGATTTTATCAATATTGCGTCTGCAGGTGATGAAGTTTCTGAAGGAGGAATTGTTCCCGATATGTGGGTTGTTTGAAAGGTAGTTCGAGGCGCTTTTGACTGCTGCCAAAAAGGAGGGTTGTGAGCAAAAATGTCCGGTGCTGGTGAGGTTGTTAGTAGCTTGCGTTTAGTTGCAGTCTTGTTCGGGCCAGGTTTTGACATCCCTGTTGTTGCTTCAATGATCTCTTGGTCATTATCAGCAATATCGGGATTCGATAACTCACCGATATTGTTTAAAAAAATGCTCGGTTTTGTCGATTTATGACAGTCTCGCCAGCGTATTGCTGTTAGTTCAGGTGACAGGCCGTCTTGGCTGGCCTTAATCAAGGGTTGTGTAGTTTTACCGGGCGGTAGCGGCTTGCTGAAGGCGGCTCTTTCTTCACGGACAGGGATCGTTGAACGGGGTGGGATTGGGCTTGCCATAATAAGTCTATCTCCGCAGATCTTTGAAATATTGTTATTAGTCTTCCATTAATAGAAAAAGTTTCGAAAACTGTCTGAATATGGTATAAAGCGCCACTCTCGCATGCGTGGTGCCTGCGGGGTGGGGTTGTTATTCGTTTAGTCTCAGGACTCTTCGTAAATCATCCCATTTAACATAATTTTGAAAATAGATCTCACATACACCGACACATCATTCTGGGTGCTGGCTTTTCTCGAAGATTTTTTTCTTGAGAGAGTCTGGTCGAATGCATGGGGTGTGTGGAGGCATAACCCTGAATCAGGAGATTCCCATGACTCAAGTCACTATGCGTGACATGCTCAAGGCCGGCGTGCATTTCGGTCACCAGACCCGCTACTGGAACCCAAAGATGAACAAGTTCATCTTCGGTGCACGCAACAAGATTCATATCATCAACCTTGAGCACACTCTGCCTGCTTTCAATGGCGCGCTGCAGTTTATCGGTAAGCTGGCTGAAGGTAAGAACAAGGTTCTGTTCGTTGGTACCAAGCGTGCTGCCGGCAAGATCATTCGTGAAGAAGCCCGTAGTTGTGGCATGCCTTACGTTGATCACCGCTGGTTGGGTGGTATGCTGACCAACTACAAGACTATTCGCCAGTCTATCAAGCGCCTGCGTGACCTGGAAAGCCAGCGTGATGACGGTACTTTTGAAAAGCTGACCAAAAAAGAAGCTCTGATGCGCACCCGTGATCTGGAAAAACTGGATCGTGGCCTGGGTGGTATCAAAGATATGGGCAGTCTGCCAGACGCACTGTTCGTCGTTGATGTTGAGCATGAGCGCATTGCTATTCAGGAAGCCAACAAGCTGGGTATTCCTGTTATTGGTATCGTTGATACCAACTCCAGCCCTGAAGGTGTGGATTACATCATTCCAGGTAACGACGATGCTATCCGTGCTATCCAGTTGTACCTGAAGGCTGCTGCCAGCGTGATCATGGAAGGTCGTGCCCGTGGAAACACTGGTGCTGAAAACGAGTTTGTGGAAGTCGAAGAAGCTGCTGTAGTTGAAGCTCCTTTAGTTGAAGCTGCTGTAGTTGAAGCTCCTGTAGTTGAAGCTCCTGTAGTTGAAGCTCCTGTAGTTGAGGCTGCAGTAGTTGAAGCTCCTGTAGTTGAAGCCGCTGTAGTTGAAGCTCCTGTAGTTGAAGCTCCAAAGACTGAAGACGCGGAAGGTTCTAAAGAAGCCTGAGGCTTTTTGGGTCCGGTTCCGGACAGCATCTGAGTGGATTGGCTAATGGCTGGTCCATAGGATGACTCAGGTAGACTTCTGTTGAAGTTATCCTGTAAGTACAACGGATACTGTTTGGAACAGAAGGGGGCTTTGCCCCCTTTTTTCCGATGTACAGATAACTATTTTCTTTTCCGTCTCTTGGAAAAAGCGCCGGAACAAGACTGTCAAATTGAGAGGAATCAACCGTGGCAGCTATTAGTGCAGCACTGGTTAAAGAACTGCGTGATCGTACCGGCCTGGGCATGATGGAGTGCAAAAAAGCACTGGTTGAAGCGCAGGGCGATATCGAAACCGCTATCGAAGAAATGCGTAAATCCGGTCAGGCCAAAGCTGCCAAAAAAGCAGGCCGTATTGCTGCTGAAGGTGTTGTCGCTGTTAAGGTCGCTGATAACGGCAGTTTCGGTGTTCTGGTTGAAGTGAATAGCGAAACTGACTTTGCTGCTCGTGATGACAACTTCCTGGGTTACGTTCAAAAGGTAGTGGCTGCTGCTTTTGATCGTAAAGAAGCGGATGTTGCTGTTCTGATGGAAGGCGAACTGGAAGAAGCTCGTCTGGCCCTGGTGCAGAAGATTGGCGAAAATATCGGTGTTCGTCGTATTGCGATTGTTGAAGGTGGTGTGATCGGCTCTTACGTTCACGGCAACAATCGTATCGCTGTACTGACCAGGCTGGAAGGCGGTACTGCAGAGCTGGCTCGTGAAGTTTCCATGCATGTTGCTGCGATTAACCCGCAGGTGGTTAACAAGGAAGACATGTCGGCTGAGCTGGTAGAGAAAGAAAAAGAGATCTTCAAGGGTCAGGCTGAACAGGAAGAGCAGGCTTCTGGAAAAGTTAAGCCAGATAACATCAAGGAAAAAATCCTCGAAGGTCGTATCGGCAAATTCCTGGCAGAAAGCAGCCTGGTTGAGCAGCCTTTTGTTAAAGATCCTGATACCACTGTCGGCGCTCTGGTCAAGAAAGCAGACGCTACTGTCATCAGCTTCGTTCGTTTTGAAGTTGGCGAAGGTATCGAGAAAGAAGTAGTGGACTTCGCTGCAGAAGTTCGCGCTCAGGCAGGACTGTAATAAAAAAGGCCAGCCTCTGGGGCTGGCTTTTTTATGTCCATCTGAAACTGATCGTTGATTTTCGGTTTTTTTTCATGGGAAAGTCATGAGGCAGAGAATTAACGATCAGGACGCTTCAACTCGCTGGTTAGTAGCCAGATGATTCATCGAATGCGGCTATCTGGCAGATTTCCAGATGGGAGCTGATTTCCAGATGGTAGCGCATTTGCGGGTTGAGTGTAATTTAGCCAACCAGACTCGGAAACTGAACATGCCGGCAAGTGATAGTCAACCGAAATACAAACGTATACTGCTTAAACTCAGTGGTGAAGCCCTTCAGGGTGAAGGTGAGTTTGGTATTGATCCCAGGGTTCTCGATCGGATGGCTCTGGAAATCGGTCAGTTGGTAGGGATCGGTGTGCAGGTTGGTATCGTCGTTGGTGGCGGAAACCTATTTCGGGGCGCTGAGCTGAGTGCCGCAGGCCTTGACCGGGTTACCGGTGACCATATGGGTATGCTGGCGACGGTTATGAATGCCCTGGCCGTGCGCGATGCCCTTGAGCGTTCCAACATAAATACCCGGGTTATGTCCGCCATTCCCATGAGTGGTGTTGTCGAACATTATGATCATCGTCGGGCTATGAGGTATCTCAATTCCGGTGATGTTGTGATCTTTTCTGCAGGTACCGGAAACCCGTTCTTTACCACAGACACTGCAGCCTGCCTGCGTGGAATTGAGGTGGGTGCTGGTGTCGTGCTGAAGGCTACCAAGGTAGACGGTGTGTATGACAAGGATCCGGTCAAGCATTCTGATGCCGTCAAATTTGATCAGCTGACCTATGATGATGTCCTGGAACGTAAGCTGGGCGTTATGGATTTAACGGCAATTTGTCTGGTGCGTGATCAGCAGATGCCAGTGCGGGTGTTTAATATGAACAAATCCGGCGCGCTGTTGAATCTGGTGGTTGGCGGCAATGAAGGAACACTGATAAACGGAGGTTAATGATGATCAATGAAATTAAAGATGATGCCAAAGAACGTATGGGCAAAACCATTGAATCGTTGACGGTTGCCTTCAACAAGATTCGTACCGGTCGTGCTCACCCAAGTCTTCTGGATGGTATCAAGGTTTCCTACTACGGTTCAGAAACGCCTCTGAGTCAAATGGCCAACGTTTCTGTTGAAGATGGTCGTACTCTGACAGTACGTGTCTGGGAGAGGCAGGTTGTTCCTGATGTAGAAAAAGCGATTATGAAGTCGAATTTAGGTCTGAATCCGTCTACTGCCGGAGAGGTTATCCGGATTCCATTGCCGCCGCTGACGGAAGAAACCCGGAAGGGCTATACCCGTCAGGCACGTCAGGATGCGGAGAATGCGCGTATTGCCATCCGTAATATTCGTCGTGATGCCCTGGCTGATATTAAAGAGCTTGAGAAGGAAAAAATGATCGGTGAAGACGATGAGCGTCGTGCACAGGATGACGTTCAGAAGTTGACTGATCACTTTATTGGGGAAGTGGAGAAAAGTCTATCGGCCAAAGAAGATGATCTGATGGCGTTTTGATGACAGGCTTGATGTCCCAGAGCTGCGCCTTGTGAAAATAGCGCCGTCATATTCCGAGCGGTAATATCCGGTCAGGAACATAAGGCAGTGTATTTCAATTACAGACGTCAGCTGTCACTTGATACCTTGTCGGTGCTTGCTTTTTGTTACAAGCTCCTGCAAGGTTCTTCTGTTAAAGTTTCTTTTTTTAAAACGTTTTACCTGGCAATTTTCAGATCGTTTTTATACATGGCCAATACATCGTTACAGGGAACAGGCGGCATTGAGGGAGTTCCATCAGAGAGCCTGCCGCGACATGTGGCTATTATTCTTGATGGTAATAACCGCTGGGCCAAACAGAAGCGTTTGCCGGGGCTTGCGGGCCATCGGGCGGGTGTTAAACGGGTTCGCGAAGTGGTTGAGGCCTGTGCTGACAATGGTGTTGAAGTACTGACACTCTTTGCCTTCAGCAGTGAGAACTGGAATCGGCCTGAGGTCGAAGTGAATGGGCTTATGCGCCTGTTCCTGCATGTTCTCAGACGAGAAGCCCGGCGACTGAAGAAGAACCGTATTCGTTTGAAGGTGATTGGTGATATTTCCCGGTTCAGTTCTGATATCCAGAAGCGCATTCATGAGGTTGAAACGCTGACCTCAGAAGACTATTCGGTAACCCTGGTGATCGCGGCCAACTATGGTGGCATGTGGGACATTACTTCTGCGGCACGTCAGCTGGCAGAAAAGGTTGCTCGAGGTGAACTGAATCCTGAGGATATTGACGAGTCAGCCATTGAACAGCATCTCAGTACTTCAGGTCTACCTGCTCTCGATCTTCTTATTCGCACTAGTGGTGAGCAGCGCATCAGTAATTTTCTGTTGTGGCAGTGTGCTTATAGTGAATTCTATTTTACCGAAACATTATGGCCGGACTTTGGTCGTGATGAACTTCAACAGGCCCTGCTGAGCTACGCCCGTCGCCAACGACGATTTGGCAAAACAAGCGAGCAGGTGGAGGCTGAAACACCGTGCTGAAACAAAGAATTATAACGGCCCTGGTATTGGCGCCGCTGGCGCTGGCCGGGGTCTTCCTTTTGCCGTTAACCGGCTTTGGTTTTTTTATAGCCGCTATTATCATGCTTGGAGCCTGGGAGTGGGCAAATCTCTCCGGTTTTGAGCAGGTTTCCATTCGGCTGGCATACACTGCAGTTGTAGGTATTCTCTGTGGTCTTTCCATATTTTTGCCGCCCTTTTTAATACTCGGCGTGGCGGTTGTCTGGTGGCTGGTGGTTTTTGTTCTGGTCAAGCAGTATCCAGCTAGCAGTCGGCTCCTGAAAAGCAGGCCTCTGCGACTGGTGATGGGATTATTAACACTGGTTCCCGCCTGGTTTTCTCTCTATCTGCTGAAGCAAATGAGTGATTCAGACTGGCAGATTGCCACCGTTCTGATCATTGTGTGGTCTGCTGACTGTGGTGCCTATTTTGTTGGCAAGCGCTTTGGTCGGACGAAATTGATCGAGCCGGTGAGTCCTAAAAAAACCCTGGAAGGTCTGGTTGGGGGCCTGCTGCTCGCAGTCCTGCTTGCCAGTGTTGTCACTGTATTGGGTAGTGTGGGCTTTCAGCAGAGCTTTTTCCTTTTGTTGACAACCACGGTTACGGTTCTGGTTTCGGTGCTTGGTGACCTGTGGGAGAGCGTCCTGAAACGGGAGAGAGGTCTTAAGGATAGTGGTCATCTTTTACCTGGCCATGGTGGTGTTCTTGATCGTATCGACAGTCTGACTGCAGCCATTCCGATATTTACTCTGGCTGTCATGATAATCAGGGGTGTATAAGTTATGACTGCATCATGCTCTCGATCCGTTCAGCAGGTTTGTGTGCTGGGTTCTACGGGATCTATTGGCAAAAGTACGCTGGACGTTATAGCCCGTAATCCTGAAAAATACCGTGTGCACTCTCTGATTGCTGGCAAAAATGCGACGGTTATGCTGGAACAGGCCCGTCAATTTCGGCCCCGATATATCGTGATGGCTGATGAGCAGGCATCGGAGGTTCTTCGAGCTGACCTTAAAGCTGAAGGCTTGAGAGTGTCGGTTGAATCCGGTGTGAATGCGATGGCGCAGGTTGCCGCAGATAATGATGTTGATGTTGTCATGGCCGCCATTGTTGGTGCTGCCGGACTGGCACCGACAATGGCAGCCGTACGTGCGGGTAAGAAGGTTCTGCTGGCCAATAAGGAAGCGCTGGTGATGACCGGTGCCTTGTTTATGGATGCCGTCAAAGCTTCGGGGTCCATCCTGTTACCCATTGACAGTGAGCATAATGCTATTTTTCAGTGTCTGCCTTCCGGGCATCAGTCTGGTCTCGAGCAGGTGGGGGTGCGAAGAATATTGCTGACGGCTTCTGGTGGACCATTCCTGCAGTCCTCTGTAGAGAGTTTTGCTGCGGTTACTCCTGAGCAGGCCTGTGCCCATCCAAACTGGAGTATGGGGCGTAAGATTTCCGTAGACTCTGCGACCATGATGAATAAAGGGCTTGAGTTTATTGAGGCCTGCTGGTTGTTTGGTGCAAGGCCTGAGCAGATAGAGGTGGTTATTCATCCACAGAGCATTATCCATTCCATGGTCGATTATGAGGATGGCTCCGTGTTAGCGCAGATGGGTAATCCGGATATGAGAACACCCATTGCTCATGCCCTGGCATGGCCTGAAAGAATTCCGTCCGGTGTCGCTCCACTATCACTGACTGATATTGGCAGGCTGGACTTTTATGCCCCGGATATGCTGCGTTACCGCTGTCTGCAGCTGGCCCAGGATGCAGCCCGCAGTGGTGGTACCGCCGCAGCCATGCTGAATGCGGCCAATGAAGTTGCCGTTGACGCGTTTCTCGATCACAAGCTGCGCTTTGACCGCATATCTGAAGTGATTGATGCGACGTTGCAGACATTGCCGGTTATGAATGCGGATGATCTTGAACAGGTGCTGGAGGCTGATAAGGAAGCTCGTTATCTGGCGAAAAAACAGGTTTCTCAAATGCAGGGTATTGCATGATTTTTGAATCCATTCTCGACTCAGTGCAAACCATCTTTGCTTTTGTGGTGACCCTCGGAATACTGGTCAGTATTCACGAGTTTGGTCATTTCTGGGTAGCCAGACGCTGTGGTGTTAAAGTGCTTCGGTTTTCGGTGGGCTTTGGTAAGTCGCTCTGGAGCAGAACGGATCGTCATGGTACCGAGTACACAATTGCAGCCATTCCCCTTGGCGGTTACGTCAAAATGCTGGATGAGCGGGAGGGGCCTGTTCCCAGTGGTGAAGAGCACCTCTCTTTCAATAGCAAGCCTGTGCTTTCCCGAATCGCCATTGTTGCTGCGGGGCCGGTCGCTAACTTTCTGTTGGCGATCTTTGTCCTGGGGCTTATGTATATGGTGGGTGTTCGCACCCTGATGCCGCAGGTGGGCGAAGTTATCCCGGAATCCCCGGCGGCGGTTGCCGGTCTTCTGCCAGGCGATGAAATCATTGCGGTCAATGGCGTTGAGACGCCAGGTTGGCAAGCGGTAAATATGGCATTGTTGTCATTCATTGGGGAGTCAGCGAGTCTGACATTCTCTGTGCAAAATCATGCTTCTGAAAAAGTGGGTTCAGGCGACATTGTCTCAGGAAACCTGGTGGATGATGCGGTTATCAGGGATAAAAATATCCGGGTTGTTGACTGGCTGATCAATGAAGAGCTGCCAAATCCGATACGTTCACTGGGTATTATTCCTTATTCTCCTGAAATCCCGGCAGTCATTGGTCAGTTGTCTCCTGAGGGAGCGGCTGCGAGAGATGGGCTGAAGTCCGGGGACAAGGTTCTGGCGGTTGGCAACGAAGACATTATTGACTGGATGCACTTTGTCGAAATTATTCGTGATAACCCCGAAGAGCCTTTGCCTCTTTTGATTGAACGGGATGGAAATACCGAGAGCATACAGCTGATTCCGGGAAGTCGATCAGCAGAGGGTATGGTTACCGGCTATATTGGTGCAGGTGTTATGCAGGTTGCCTGGCCGGAAGGTATGATCCGCCATCTGCAGTATGGTCCTGTTGAGGCAATAGCCAAAGGTGCTCAGGGTACATGGTCTTTAACCACCATGACACTGGAGTCCCTCTGGAAAATGGTTTCGGGGCTGATTTCGGTTAAAAACTTGAGTGGTCCCATAACCATTGCTAAAGTGGCTGGCGCGTCGCTTGAGTCTGGGCTGGAAAATTTTCTTTATTTTCTGGCGATGTTGAGTGTCAGTCTCGGGGTGTTAAATCTGCTTCCCATACCCGTACTGGATGGTGGCCATCTGTTTTTTTACCTGGTGGAAATGGTCAGGGGCAAGCCTCTGTCAGAGCAGATTCAGGCACTGGGTTTAAAAGTTGGGGTGACGCTGGTTGTCGGAGTGATGATGCTGGCCATGTATAACGACCTGAGTCGGCTCTTTCAATGATGATTCAATGACTCTTTGTAATGACTCTTTGTAATGACTCTTATTAGATGAGAAGTCCAATAACCTTTCTGGTGGTAAGTGCTGTATCAGCCTCATTGTCAGGTAGCCTGATTAAAGAAGAGCATTTTGCGCTCTGCGCCATCTGCAAACCATGAAAAACGGTGAAGTAACATGTTTTTCACGTTAATGCGAAATGAACACGGATAAGAACGGATTCCATGAAGCGATCACTGTTGTCTCTGCTGATTGGCTCTTTAGCCATCGCGCCTTGTGTCCAGGCCTTCGTCGTCTCAGACATCCGGATTGATGGCCTTCAACGGGTTTCAGCCGGGACTGTTTTTAATGCCCTGCCCGTAGAGGTTGGTGACGATATTCAATCACCAGATATCGCCGGAGCCACTCGAGCCCTCTATCAAACCGGTTACTTTAATGATATTCGCATGGCCCGGGAGGGTGATGTGCTGGTGGTTGGGGTTGTGGAAAGACCCTCCATCAGCGCTATTGAGATCAAGGGCAATAAGGCTATCAAGACTGAAGACCTGATGACGGGTCTGGAGCGCTCTGGTCTTGCTGAAGGTGAAATTTTTCAGCAGGCAACGCTTGAAGCGATTCGCCTTGAACTTGAGCGTCAGTATGTTTCCCAGGGACGCTACGGCGCACGAATTACCGCTGATGTGGAAGCTCAGCCCCGTAACCGGGTTAAACTTCGCATTAATGTTAAGGAAGGTGAGGTAGCGACGATCCAGCACGTCAATATTGTGGGTAACACCGAATTTCCCAAAGATGAGCTGATCGATCTTTTTGAATTGCAGAAAACTGAGTGGTATCAGTTCTTCAGTTCTGTTGATAAATATTCCCGTGAAAAGTTGTCAGGTGATCTGGAGCGCTTGAGATCCTGGTATCTGGATCGGGGTTATATCAATTTTAATATTACCTCTACCCAGGTTTCTATCAGTCCTGATAAGCAGAGTGTTTATATCACCGTCAATGTTGATGAAGGTGATAAATATACGGTTAGTGACGTAAAGCTGGCCGGGGATCTGATTGTCCCTGAAGATGAAGCCAGAAAGCTTCTGCTGGCTCAGCCAGATCAGGTGTTCTCCCGCAGGCTGATTACCACTACTGAAGAAATTCTGAGTCGCCGTCTGGGTAATGAAGGTTATACCTTTGCCAATGTCACCGGGATTCCAAAACCGGATCATGAGAATAAAACCGTTGAGTTGACCTTCTTTATAGATCCGGGTCGAAGAGCGTATGTTCGCCGCATCAATTTTTCCGGTAATACCAAAACGGATGATGAGGTATTGCGTCGCGAAATGCGACAGATGGAAGGTGCTTCTGCTAACACCCGGAAGATTGAGCAATCCAAGACTCGCCTTGAGCGACTGGGTTACTTTAAGGAGGTCAATGTCGAGACGCCTCCGGTGCCGGGAACCAGTGACCAGATTGATGTCAATTACACCGTCGAAGAACAGCCTTCTGGTAGTGTGACGGCCAGTATTGGTTACTCTCAGTCCGATGGTCTGCTGTTAGGTGGTTCTGTCAGTCAGAGTAACTTCCTGGGTAGTGGTAACAAAGTCACTGTTGGGTTGAATAAGAGTGATGTGAGTCAGCTCTACAATTTCAGCTTTATGGATCCTTATTACACCATTGATGGTGTCTCCCGTGGCTTTGATGTCTACTATCGCAGCTACGATTACAGTGACTCGGATATCTCCAGTTATGCGGCAGATACTTTTGGTGGCAATGTCCGGTTTGGCTATCCGCTGTCTGAGACGCAATCCATCAATTTCAGTCTGGGTATTGATGGTACGGAAATTACTACAGGTTCTGGTACGCCACAGGTAATCATGGATTATCTGGCTGAAGAAGGTACTAAGTTTACCAACATCAAGACATCTGTGGGTTGGTCTCAATCTGAGTTGAACCGGGGGATGTTGCCTACTGCCGGTTTCTCCCAGAGTGTTTCGTTGTCAGCAGCTATTCCGGGTTCTACCACCACATTCTATAAGTTGGTATATAAAGGCCAGTACTTTCAGCCTATTACCCGTAGCCTGACGGCGCGTTTTGCTGCCCGTCTGGGATATGGTGGTGCTTATGGCAGTACTTCTGAAATGCCATTCTTTGAGAACTTCTATGCGGGTGGTTTTGGTTCTGTAAGGGGTTACAAGGACAACTCTCTTGGGCCAAAGGCTCCACAGAGTGATAACGGCGATGATTACAACAGCATGGGTGGTGATGTGCTGATTGAAGGAACGGTTGAAGTGCTTTTCCCGTTGCCATTTGTAAAAGATCAGCGTTCACTGCGAACCAGTGTGTTCTTTGATTATGGTAATGTTTTTGATACCACCTGCAACACTGGCGCTGATGTGGTCGGCTGCTACAAGCCAGACTTTGGAGAGCTGCGGTACAGTGCGGGTGTTGGTCTGACCTGGATTACCCCGCTCGGACCTCTGACCTTTAGCCTGGCAAAGGCTCTGAACGCTAAAGAGCAAGACGAGGACGAAACACAAACGTTCCAGTTCTCGTTGGGTGCCCCATTCTAATCGAGTACTGAAAAGCCCTCTTGACCGGGGGCGTTTTACGTAATTAAAAGGTGCTATCAGGCACCTTTTCTTTATAATGTGCCTTTTTACCACTATCTTACCGTAGCTTCCCTCTAAACCATTAAGCTTTGTCAAGCTGGCTACGGATACTGATCATTTTTCAGGAGACTTAATTTGAAATCCATCAGACTGGCGATTCTGGCCATGATAATGTTGGCACCATTGGCCAATGCTGCGTCTACAGGCAGTAAAATTGGTGTGCTGGATACCATTATGGTGTTGACTGAGTCCAATGCCGGGAAGCAATACGCCATAAAATCCGAAGCGAAATTCAAGCCTCAGCTGCAAGCTTTGCAGAAGCTGGAAACAGAAGTTCGGGGTATGCAGGAGAAACTGCAAAAGGATGGGCCAACCCTGAGTGCAGAGCAGTTGAAAACCCGTCAGCTCGAGCTGCAGCGTAAGTACGAAGACTGGCAATTGAAGGGCCGTCAATTCCAGACTGAAAGAACAGAAGCTGACAATGCGGAGCGTGAAAAACTCCGTCCAAAACTCCAGATTGCTATCGATAATGTGGTGACACAATTGAAGCTTGATCTGGTGGTTGACCGTCAAATGGCTATCTATGCCAGCTCTGGTGTTGATATTACCCGTAAGGTCATCGAAAACCTTAATCAGACGAAGTAATGAATCATGAATGACTTTTATACTTTATCAGAGCTGGCTGAAAAGTGTGGAGCTCAAATTCAGGGTGATGGATATAAGCAGGTTTCGGGACTGAATACGCTTCAGGATGCCCGGGGCCATGAGTTAAGCTTTCTTGCCAATCCAGCCTATGCAAAATACCTGCAAACCACGCAGGCCTGTGCTGTGATTCTTGGCCCTGATATGGCGGCTGAGTTTTCAGGAAATGCATTGATTCTCGATAATCCCTATCTGGGTTATGCCAGGCTCTCTTCGTTGTTTGATCCCAACAGGGGAGGGGGGGCAGGGATTCATCCCAGCGCTGTTGTTGATGAGACGGCCGTTGTTGACCCTTCTGCAGCCATTGGTGCCAATGTTGTTGTTGAAGCAGGTGTGCAGATTGCAGCGGGCGTTCGTATAGATTCGGGAACCGTGGTTGGGCATGACTCGGTTCTGGGCGTTGATGTATACCTTCATCGTAATGTGACAGTCTGTCATGGTGTCATCATTGGTGATCGCACGATTATTCATTCCGGTGCGGTCATTGGTGGTGATGGCTTTGGTAATGCGCACTCTGATGGTCGCTGGCACAAGATTGCCCAGATCGGTGGCGTTGTTATCGGTTGTGATGTGGAGGTTGGTAACAATACCTGTATTGACCGTGGTGCATTGGGTAATACGGAAATACACGATGGTGTCCGTCTGGATAACCTGATTCAGATTGCTCATAACGTCATTATCGGTGAGAACACGGCCATTGCAGCCAGTGTCGGTATTTCCGGAAGTACAACGATTGGTAAAAACTGTACTATTGCCGGAGCGGCCGGTTTTGCCGGTCATCTGACTATTGCTGATGGCACGTTTATCAGTGGTATGGCCATGATTACACGCTCCATAACCAAATCGGGTTCATACTCCTCCGGTACTGGCTTTATGGAGAGTCGTGACTGGCGCAAAAATGTTGTCCGCTTCCGGCAGTTGGATGATCTGGCCAGGCGTATTAAGCAGCTGGAAAAACGGTGATCCTTCTACCGCTACGCTGACACCCTCTGCTGGTATCCGGTGAGACCGTAATAAAAAGGCTGGTTTTCCAGCCTTTTTCTGTTACATCGATGATTTGAGTTTATGGCGAATGAGACGAATTGAGGAAATAAAAGAGATTCTGCCCCACCGTTATCCTTTTCTTCTGGTGGATCGGGTTCTTCATGTGGATATTGAGAATGGAAGTATTGAGTGCCTTAAGAATGTATCCAGTAATGAGCCGTATTTTAATGGTCATTTCCCTCAGCACCCCATCATGCCGGGTGTGTTGATTGTTGAGGCGATGGCACAGTCAGCTGGTATCCTTGGCTATCACATTCGTAACACGGACAGCGAGACCATTTACTATTTTGCTGGAGCCGATAAGGTTCGCTTTCGCACTCCGGTGGTTCCAGGTGATCAATTGATTCTCAGGTCAAAACTGCTGGCATTGAAGAGAGATATCTGGAAATTTGCCTGTGAAGCGTTAGTTGATGGTAATATTGTTTGCTCTGCAAAAGTTACGTGTGCAAGAAAGGAAATTAAATCTTGAGTGACACACTTTCCGTTACTGATTCTGAAGCTGCTAACGCTGTAAAGACAGATATTCATCCCACTGCGAAGGTTCATCCCACGGCAATCATAGAGCCCGGGGCCTGTATTGGTGAACAGGTTGAAGTTGGACCATGGACGTATATTGGCCCGGATGTTGAGGTTGGCACCGGCACCCGTATTAACTCCCATGTTGTGCTGAAAGGCCCAACCGTTATTGGGAAAAACAACCGAATTTTTCAGTTCTCCAGCGTTGGTGAAGACTGTCAGGATAAAAAATTCGCCGGTGAGCCGACCAGGCTGGTTATTGGTGATAACAATATTATTCGTGAAGGCTGTACGATCCACCGCGGAACCATTCAGGATCAGTGGTTGACGTCCATTGGCAATAATAATCTGCTGATGGCTTATGTCCATGTAGCCCATGATTGCTTTATAGGCGACGACTGTGTTATTGCTAACAATGTGGCACTGGCTGGTCATGTTATCGTTGGTGACAGTGTGATTCTTGGCGGTTACACAACGGTTCACCAGTTTTGTCGCATTGGTGCGTACAGTATGAGTGCTGCCCATACGGCCTTGTTCAAGGATGTGCCGGCATTCATCATGTCCAGTGGTAACCCGGCCGAGGCCCATGGCATGAACTTTGAGGGTATGCGTCGTCGGGGGTATAGCCCTGAACTGGTCAGTAAATTACGACAGTGTTACAAAATCATTTACCGTCAGGGCTTGAGAACGGCTGAAGCCATTGACCGTCTTGAGAGTATGGAGTCACTTCCGGAGATTCAGCTGCTGATTGACTCGTTGAAGTCATCGACCCGCGGTATCACCCGGTGATGTCTTCTTCAGGCTCTTCATTAAGCACCCAATTAAGTGCTCCATTAAAGATTGCTCTGGTTGCCGGTGAAGCCTCGGGGGATATTCTCGGGGCTGGCCTTATCAGGGAGATCAAACGAAATTATCCTGATGCCTGCTTCTATGGCATTGGTGGCCCCCTGATGCAGGCAGAAGGGTTTGTCAGTCTTTTTCCGATGGAAAGATTGTCGGTGATGGGGCTTACCGAAGTACTTGGGCGTCTGTGTGAATTGCTGGGTATACGAAAGCAGTTGCGAGAGCGTTTGATTGCTGATCAGCCCGATGTGTTTATTGGTATCGATGCGCCAGATTTCAATCTTGCTTTGGAGCGTAAGCTAAAAGCCTCAGGTATCCCTACGGTTCATTATGTCAGTCCTCAGGTCTGGGCCTGGCGGGAAGGCCGCCTCAAAAAAATCAGACACGCTGTTGATCATATTTTGGCACTCTTGCCATTTGAGGTGGATTACTACCGTGACCATGATGTTCCGGTAACTTTTGTTGGCCATCCACTGGCTGATCATATTGCCATGGAACCGGATCAAAACGCAGCCAGGCAAGCACTGGGTGTGAGTAATGATGGTGGGCCGGTCATTGGTCTGCTGCCAGGTAGTCGTAAAACAGAGGTTGCCAGACTGGGGCAGCTGTTTCTGGATACTGCCCGCTTGCTGAAAAAAGATTTCCCCAATGCCCGGTTTTTGATTCCCTGTGCTAATGAACGGCGTAAGCAGCAAATTCTGCCCATTGTCAGTGGCTACCCTGATCTTGATGTGACCGTTTATGATGGACAGGCTCAGTCTGTGATGGCTGCATCCGATGCTATTTTAATTGCTTCAGGGACTGCAGTTCTTGAAGCGGCATTGCATAAGAAGCCACTGGTGGTCAGTTATAAAATGGCTCCTTTGAGTTATGCCATTATCAGCCGGATGGTTAAGGTGAAATATGTCGCTTTGCCCAATCTGCTGGCAGATAAACCGCTGGTTCCTGAACTGCTGCAGGATAATGCGACCCCTGAGAACCTGCGAGATGCCATGAAGAAGGCTATCGAGGATCAGGATTACCGGCAATCTTTGCAGCTGTCGTTTACTGAAATTCATAAGCAGTTAAAGCAGGATGCCAGTCGATTGGCTTTTGAAGCGGTCATGTCGGTAATCCAACAGGCGAAGAGTAAAGATGCAAAATCAATTTGACTGGTGCCAGGTCGGTGAAGAAGGGATGATCGTTGCGGGTGTTGATGAGGTAGGTCGAGGCCCGCTTTGTGGCCCTGTGATTACTGCTGCGGTTATTCTCGATCCTGCCCGGCCAATAGAAGGACTTAATGACTCAAAGAAGCTCTCAGAAAAAAAACGAGAGGAGCTGTTTGATGTCATTTGTAATAATGCACTTGCCTGGTCACTGGGCCGGGCAGAAGTTGCTGAAATCGATGAACTCAACATTCTTCATGCGACCATGCTGGCTATGCAGCGTGCAGTTCAGGGTTTGTCAGTGAAACCGGAGCTTGCTTATATTGATGGTAACCGGTGCCCAAAACTTCCCTGCAGAGCTGAAGCTATTGTAAAAGGTGATAGCCGTATTCCTGCGATTGCTGCCGCTTCAATTATTGCCAAGGTGACCCGTGATCGGGAAATGCAGATTATGGATAGAGAGTGGCCCGGTTATGGTATTGCTGGCCATAAAGGCTATCCAACCAGGGTTCATCTTGAAGCGTTAAGAAAATTAGGACCAACCCCTGTACATCGCCGTTCTTTTAAGCCGGTGCGTGAGCTTCTTTCGATGCTGGAGCAGGTGTAGGCACCTTCTTTTGTTAAAGTGCCTTTCGAACCTGTTTTCATTAATACTGAAGACTGATTAAGGCTTTTTCAGCGTGGTGACGATGGGTAGTGCACCCGGTTTTTTATGGTTCTCAAAGCTGTAGAGCGTTTTGGCTCCCTTGCTATTGGCGCGGCGGGCAATCAGGCAATCAGAGAAATCCACATTGCGATACTCGTTGTAGTCCATAAGGGCGCGCTGCAGGGCATGCCAGTCTTCAAAGCAGAAGCGGGTATTGCAGGCCAATTGCTTTAGTGCGTGGTGTATCTCAGCTTTTTTCAATTCAAAGACGCTTTCCAGCACCCATTCAGTTTCGACCAGTACGGTGTCTGACAGGAATACAGAATCTGCGCAATTAATGGTTTCAACGGCTGCTATCGCCTGCCATGCCGGGTTGCGGGCATCGGTGGACTCTAACAGATAGCGCAATAGCACATTGGTATCAACAGCAATCATGCTTCGCCCCGGAATTTATTGGCAGCCTTATTTTTGAGCGCTGATTTAATGTTCTGTGTTGTGGTTGGTGCCCCTGCCCGGTTGTTCGGTGAGATAGAGCCAGCCAGATCATCGGATGAGATCTTAACCAGATGAGCGATGCCATCTCGCTCAAATACCTGGATGAAATCACCCGGTTCAAGTCCCAGCTTATTGCAGACGCTCTGTGGGATGGTCACTTGCCGTTTAGCGGTTAATTTATGCATGGCTTACTCCGGTATTACTATTCTAGTTTAGTAATACTACCGTAGTTCGGAGGCCTTGGTTACGCAAGTGTCTTTTTTGGGGTTGTGAGGCTTTAACACGGTAAAGTTTTTTATTGTGGAGGTTGGCTCGTTTCAGGCAAATTGAGGTTGTTAGAGCGATCGTCTCCGTGTTCTTTCCAGTAGTGCCGACCGTAATCGATCAATACTTCATGGTTTTTCTTGATTGGGCTTATGCTGACAATAAAAGTATATGGCCAGCCCTGATAGATAACGACCACGAAGCATACGTTATCTTTAAAAAATGGATCTTTGTCAGAATAAGTTGTATTGGCATTTATGCAAAGTGTGATATTCCCATGACCGTAGCCACAAAGATAAATCTGAATATTATCCATTGGGCAGTTCACCGCATAGCGATCAACATTTGTACCAAAGCGTGATTTTTCCTTAAGAATGTCAGAGCCAATACAGTAGAGACCTGCATAAGGTGCAATCACGCAATAGGCTGGAATATCTCTGGCGGCAAGTACACCTGACTGCCAGTGTAATTTTTTTCGAGGGTCGGTATGGTTGATGATGGTATGCGTTAATTGGGTTTCAATGTGATTCTGACGGGTGTCGCCATCCATTGATAACCAGTGTTCAACTAATTCGCTCCAATAATGCTGATTCAGTAAATGGTTGTTTTCTGAATCTCTTGTCAGTTGATTCTTGATAACTGCCGGCAAAAGAATTTTCGTTTTTGACATGTTGTTGCTGAGGGCTTTTTTTAGAATACTGGCATTCCTGCCTAACGTACAGATAGATGCCCTGTTGTTCCAATAGTTAGCCAGTATGTCGGGGTTGTTATTTTTATGGTTTCTTTTTTGGTTTTTTGTGTTGTCGTCATTTTTGTCTTGATCTCTGAAGATGAATTGATGGCTGCCTTGAAAGGCTGCCATTACAAATTCTTGTTTTGATGTCAGGTGTAAGAGATTCTCCCATTTTTTGGTTTTATCATTAAACTCAGTTGCTGAATCACTGGTTTTATTTCTTTGGTTGTTATCTGAAGGGTCTTTATTGAGAAAAATTCTTTGACTCTCTTGAATGTTTTTCTTTCTTGAAAATAGCGGTTGATTTTTTTTGTTGTCGGTTTCTGAGTCAGGGTCTTGTTTGTTTTTTAAATAGCAGTCTTTTATTTTTTCACAGGTTCGTCGATCCTCCCTTTCTACCGTTTTCCGAAATGGGGATGGCGTGATTGTGTGTTGATTGCATGTTGGAAGAGTCATGTTTTCTGATGTTGTTTTTTTGTTGCTTGCATTTGAGTTTCAGAGGATTCTATATCGTAATTGCATAGCCTTCAAATTATCATGCTGATTAAAGCGTTGGGGATGCATTTGTTTTGTCTATTTGGTTACCGAAAAACGCCTTTAATATTAATTTGTTAGAGTGGTCTCTTCATTGTTATCATGGCAAGATTGCCATTCAGGACTCCCTTCATCGATGACCGCACCCATAACAGCACGATTTATCCACTTACGGGTTCATAGCGAGTTCTCTCTCAGTGATGGTCTGGTACGTCTAAAGCCACTCATCAGTTCTACCGTTGGGGCTGGCCTGCCTGCAGTTGGCGTTACTGACCAGTCTAACCTCTGCGCCCTGGTGAAGTTTTATTCCAGCGCCATGGGGGCGGGTATCAAGCCGATTTGTGGGGCTGACCTGTGGGTGGAAAATCCGGCAGATAAGCAACTGCCATCTCGTATAGTGCTTTTGTGCATGAATGAGCAGGGCTACCATAATCTTACCGAACTGATCTCCCGGGCTTTTCTGGAAAATCAGCACTTTGAGAAGGCTCTGGTAAAAAGAGAGTGGATCATGGCGCAGTCAGAGGGATTGATAGCCCTCTCTGGAGCCAGGGAGGGAGAGGTTGGCCGGGCACTGTTGGCTGGCAAGAAACAGCTTGCCGGTGAGCTGTTGAATGAGTGGATGCAAGCCTTTCCTGATCGTTTCTATCTTGAGCTGCATCGTACCGGCAGGGCCGGTGATGAAGACTGTCTCCATGGTTCTGTTGAGCTGGCTGGCCAATTCAACTGTCCGGTAGTGGCAACTAACGATGTCATGTTTCTAACCCGGGATGACTTTGAAGCCCATGAATCACGGGTCTGTATTGCTGAGAGTATGGTGCTGGATGACCCCCGGCGCGAACACCGATACAGTGAAGAACAGTACCTGAAGTCAGAGGAGGAGATGTTAGCGCTTTTCTCTGACATCCCTGAAGCACTGTCTAATTCCGTAGAAATTGCCCGCCGCTGTTCTGTGCATGTCAAGTTGGGGGAGTACTTTCTGCCGGAGTATCCGGTGCCGGAAGGCAAAACCATGGACCAGTTTTTCCGTGAGTTTTCCCATGACGGTCTGACGGAGCGACTGGAGTTTCTGTTTGATACCAGTGCCCCGGATTTTCCGGAAACCGAGAAAATCTACCGGGACCGTCTGGACTTTGAGTTGGATACCATCCTCCAGATGGGATTTCCCGGTTACTTCCTGATCGTGATGGACTTTATCCAGTGGTCCAAAAATAACGATATTCCTGTTGGCCCTGGCCGGGGCTCCGGTGCCGGCTCGCTGGTGGCCTATGCCCAGAAGATCACCGATCTTGACCCGATTAAATACGACCTTCTGTTCGAGCGATTTCTGAATCCTGAGCGGGTATCGATGCCCGACTTTGACGTTGACTTCTGTATGGAGGGGCGGGACCGGGTTATCGACTATGTGGCCCGCACTTATGGCAGGAATGCGGTCTCCCAGATTATTACTTTTGGTACCATGGCTGCTAAGGCAGTGGTCCGTGATGTAGCCCGGGTTCAGGGTAAACCCTATGGGCTTGCCGATCGTCTTTCAAAAATGATTCCATTTGAAATCGGTATGACCCTGAGTAAAGCCTACGAGCAGGAAGAGGCGGTTCGGGAGTTTCTGGAAACCGATGAACAAGCCGCTGAAATCTGGGAGATGGCGCTCAAGCTCGAAGGGCTTACCCGAAATGTGGGTAAGCATGCCGGTGGTGTGGTTATTGCGCCCACTAAACTGACTGACTTTGCGCCTCTTTATTGCGATGAGCATGGTAAAGGGGTGGTTACCCAGTATGACAAGAACGACGTTGAATATGCTGGTCTGGTGAAGTTTGACTTTCTGGGCCTGCGGACGCTCACCATTATTGACTGGGCCCTGAAACTCATCAATCCGCGCCGGGAGCAGCGGGGTGAAGAGCCTCTGGCGATAGAAGCCATTGATCTGAGGGATAAACGCTCCTTTGATATGTTGAAACGGGCAGAAACCACCGCGGTATTCCAGTTGGAATCCCGGGGTATGAAAGACCTGGTCAAACGCCTTCAGCCGGACTCCTTCGAAGATATTATCGCCCTGGTGGCCCTGTTCCGCCCTGGTCCTTTGCAGTCCGGCATGGTGGACAACTTCATTAACCGCAAGCATGGCCGGGAGGAGGTTTCCTTCCCGGATGCCCAATATCAGCATGAGTTGCTGAAACCTATTCTTCAGCCCACCTATGGCATTATTCTGTACCAGGAACAGGTCATGCAGATTGCCCAGGAGCTGGCCGGTTATACCCTGGGTGGCGCGGATATGCTGCGCCGGGCCATGGGTAAGAAAAAGCCGGAGGAGATGGCCAAGCAGCGGTCGATATTCCAGGAAGGTGCGATCAGTCAGGGCGTCGATGGTGAGCTGGCGATGAAGATCTTCGACCTGGTAGAAAAGTTCGCCGGTTACGGTTTCAACAAGTCGCACTCTGCCGCCTATGCCCTGGTTTCCTATCAAACGCTCTGGTTAAAAGCTCACTATCCATCGGAATTTATGGCTGCGGTTATGAGCTCCGATATGCAGAACACCGATAAAGTGGTGACCTTTATCGAAGAGTGCCGTGATATGGGGCTGACAGTGCAGCCACCCAGTGTTAACAGCGGCGCATATATGTTTGGTGTTAACGACGAAGGTCATATTATATATGGTCTGGGTGCCATCAAGGGCGTGGGTGAAGGTCCTATTGAAGCCATTGTCAGGGCACGAAATGAGGGTGGGTCTTTTAAAGACCTGTTTGATTTCTGTGACCGGGTGGATGCCAAAAGTCTTAATAAACGAGTGATTGAAGCACTGATCCGCTCCGGAGCCCTGGATCTTCTGGGGCCTGCATCGGCCAAAGCAGAACGGTTGAATTTTAATCGGGCGGTGCTTGAAGCCTGCCAGGGTGAGGCGATAAAAGCCGCTGATCAGGCCGCAAAAAACCAGGATTCCGGGCTGATGGATATGTTTGGTGCTTTGATGCCCGCCGGTGAAGAGAACGTTTATGACGCCTATCTGAAAGCCAGTGAGTGGACCGATAAGGCTCGTCTCGGTGGTGAAAAAGACACGCTCGGTCTTTATTTGACCGGACACCCTATTGATGAATATGAAAGTGAGATTAAACACTTTATCCGTAACCGGATTAAGGACCTGCAGCCGGCCCGGGGTGACAGCCAGAATATTGCCGGGCTGGTGGTTGATATACGGATCATGAAAAACAAGAAAGGCGAAAAAATGGCCTTTGTTACCCTGGATGATCGAACCGGGCGAATTGAGGTTTCTTTTTTTGCCGATGTGTTTACCGAATATCAGCACCTTCTTCATAAAGATGCGGTATTGGTGGTAGAGGGCGAGGTTACCTTTGATGACTACTCTGGCAGCATAAAGGTTCGTTCAAAGAAAGTGATGAAAGTAGTTGATGCCCGCAGCCATTATGCCCGTCGACTGGTTCTGGACGTCAGCCATGAGCAGGTCGATGGCCACTTCAGCCGTAAGTTGTCAGCCATGCTGGGGGAACAACCGGGGCGCCTTCCGGTGAGAATTGATTTCAGCGGTGAAGATGCCCGCGCCAGTATGATGCTTGGAGACCAGTGGCTGGTCAGTCCCAGTGATGAGCTGGTGTTGGAACTCAGGCAGTGGCTTGGTAAGAATGCTGCTAAAGTGGAGTATGCCTGATGGCTTTGGTACAAATAGTCAATCCGGTATCTGGTAAGTTTTTATTATCATGGGTAATCCATTTTTGAGAATTGAGATATGATCAGCTGCAGTGCTGCTATAGGTGGGATAGGTGTAGCTGTTATCGGGGCGTATGACGACGTTGATCAACAATCTTATGACCTGGTAAGACGCTGCACAATATTGGCAGCTACAGGGGGTGTTGGTGTGTTCAGGCGAGGCGTTTCTTCTGAAGGTAGAGTCATTTCGGCATACTGTTTTCTGGGAGGAATTATGTATCTGAGTTTGGCGTATGCTTTCTCAAATAGCGATCACCATACCGGATTTATTAGTGGTGTGAGGGATGGGCTTAAAGACAGTGTTTCTTATATTGGTTTAGAATCTCGTCAAATCACTGCTTTTGATTGAAAGTTCATTCCGAAAAGTTAATTCCGTCAGCTAGCTACGTATTACTCAGCGCTAACCTGATCTCCCCAGAGCTTGCTCTGGGGTTAGTTGTTTCGCTTTCAGGTCTATTTTATTGTGTTTATTGCCTATGGAGAGAGCCGACTTCGACAAGGTTCGTTTACAGGCGTTTACGCTTTTTAACTCGACTTTCTGCCGGTGTTTACGTATTTTGATTCCTATTTATCATCCGGCCATGATTAAGCGGAGCCTGAGAGACAATCCGGTCACCCATGACAGGCAGAACAACCTGTCAGATACGGGGGGTCGTTGGGATTGCCGGGCAGTGGGTTGTGCTGGTGGCAAGCAGCCTTGAGCCTCTAAACAGCCTTGAGCCCCTAAATAGAGTAAGTGGATTTCATGAACCCGAATTACCTGGACTTTGAACAGCCTATTGCTGAACTGGAAGCCAAGATAGAAGAGCTTCGACTGGTGAGCAGCGATGCAGAGCTGAATATTACGGAAGAGATTGCAACACTGCAGGATAAGTGCCGCGGTCTGACGGACTCTATTTTTAATAATCTCACCTCCTGGCAGGTGGCCAAGCTGGCAAGGCATCCCAGAAGGCCTTATACGCTGGATTATATTCGTCATATCTTTACTGAGTTTGATGAACTCCATGGTGATCGGCACTTTGCTGATGATCCTTCCATAGTGGGCGGTATGGCTCGACTGGATGGTCGTCCGGTGATGATCATTGGTCATCAAAAGGGGCGTGAGATTGAAGAGAAGGTTCGTCGTAATTTTGGTATGCCCAAGCCGGAAGGTTACCGTAAAGCCTGCCGTCTGATGGAGATGGCAGAACGTTTCAATATGCCAGTCCTGACATTTATCGATACCCCGGGCGCTTATCCTGGTATTGGTGCTGAGGAGCGGGGGCAGAGTGAAGCGATTGCCTACAATCTGGCCGTGATGTCTCGCCTGAAAGTGCCTGTGATTTCTACGGTGATTGGTGAAGGTGGTTCTGGCGGCGCATTGGCCATTGGGGTTTGTGACCATCTGGTGATGATGGGTTACTCCACCTATTCCGTGATCTCACCGGAAGGCTGTGCTTCAATTCTCTGGAAAAAGTCAGAGTTTGCTTCCACCGCGGCTGAGGCCATGGGGGTAACCGCCGATCGTCTGAAAGAGTTGGGGCTGGTTGATACATTGATTGCCGAGCCTTTGGGCGGAGCGCACCGTGATCCGGAAACGGCGGCTATAAGTCTGAAAGCAACGCTGGTGGATCAGTTGAATAAACTTTCAGAGCTGGATAGTGACGCTCTGCTGGAGCGGCGTTACCAGAAAATCAGGAATTTTGGGTCACTTTGAGTTCAGTCGCCTCTTCTTGTTACCCACTCAGCCCTGAGTGGGTGTTCAATCAGTTATCCCTTAACCTTCAGTCTTTGCTTCCTGAATGTCCGTTAACGGTTGCTTTCAGTGGTGGCGTTGACTCTACCGTTTTGCTTCATCTGCTCACACTTTTGCGTGACCAGGGTGCTGTCTCTAAAGTGCAGGCAGTGCACGTTCATCATGGTTTAAGCAAACATGCTGATCAGTGGGCTGAGCATTGTCAGTCTGTTTGTGATCAGTGGCAGGTGCCTCTGACCATTGTCAGAGTTTCACTTGAAAATGAGGGGTATGGTCTGGAACAGGCTGCCCGGGAAGCCCGCTATCAGGTTTTTGTTAACGCAGTGAAGGGCGGTGGTTGCCTGCTGCAGGGGCATCACCGTGATGATCAGGCTGAGACTGTTTTGCTTCGGCTGTTCAGGGGGACGGGAGTTGATGGTATTCAGGGAATTCCTGAGCAAAGGCCCCTTGGTGATGGCGTGCTGTTTCGGCCCTTGCTGGTTGTTCCGAGATCTTCCATTGATGCCTGGGCTCACTCACATAACCTTGAGTTTATCGAAGACGATAGCAATAGGGATGAACGATTTTCCCGTAACTTTCTCCGTCAACGACTGATACCCATGGTTGAGGATCGTTGGCCCGGGGCTTCTGGGCGGCTGGTTGAGTTTGCCCGGGAAGTGGGGCAGATGAATCAGAGTGTGCAGCAGGAAACCAGAATTCAGCTCCAGTCGTGTATTGACTATCGTCCCCAATGGCTGCTTGACCGGCAGCCATTAATAAATAGTAAAGCCTTGCAAGAGCTTGATACTCGCTCCCGGAAGCTGGTCATCCGGGAGTGGCTGAAAATGCAAGGTATACAGCCTCCTTCAAGGGATACGCTAAAACGGATATTTCGGGAGGTCGTTGATGCGCGAGTTGATGCAGAGCCTCAGATAAAAATTTCTGACTGCCTTCTTCTCAGCCGTTATCAGGGCATGCTGGTGGTATTGGAAGCGAAAACCAGGTTGTTATCGTTTGCCCCCATGTTATGGGACTGGCAGAAAGATTCTGAACTCAGGCTTGGAGAACGATCATTAGTCTGTTATCAAGGATCTGCTGAAAATTTCAGAGCCATTTGTTTGCCGGAAAAGCCACTGTTGTTAAAGCGTCGATGCCATATTCCGGGTGATGAGAAGATTGCTATTGCCGGGCGAAAAGGGCGGAAAACCCTGAAAAAATGGCTGCAGGACTATAAGGTTCCGCCCTGGCTGCGAGAATATCTTCCTTTTATTTATGAAGGTGAACAAATGGTGGCGGCTCCGGGCCTTTGGGTATGTGAAGGTTACTGTTCAAGGACAGGTGACGGTTTCTCACTTCATTGGCAGAGCTGCATACAGAGCTGCATACAGAACTAATATCCTTCGGGAAACCGAGGGTTTAAAATGATGAATCTTCCAACAAATGGCAGGATAACGGTTTTACGTTTCCCGCCGGTTTTGGTATCCTGATTTCCCATCTTGAGTCTCTCTTTTCACCCCGCTTTTTTTATATTCACAGCAGGTAAGCATGACGCGTTATATTTTCGTCACCGGCGGTGTTGTTTCCTCGTTAGGTAAAGGCATCGCATCGGCTTCTCTCGCCGCCATTCTTGAGGCCCGTGGTCTCAAGGTGACGATGCTCAAGCTGGACCCCTATATCAATGTTGATCCGGGTACCATGAGCCCTTTCCAGCATGGCGAGGTTTTTGTTACTGAGGATGGTGCAGAAACCGATCTTGATCTTGGACATTATGAACGTTATATCCGCACCACCATGAAGAAGGCTAACAACTTTACTTCCGGTCGGATTTACCAGAATGTCCTGCGCAAAGAACGCCGTGGTGACTATCTCGGTGGTACGGTTCAGGTTATTCCGCACATTACCGACGAGATCAAACGTCGGGTGGTCAAAGGTGCAGGGGATGCTGATATCGCGCTGGTTGAGGTGGGTGGTACCGTTGGGGATATCGAATCCCAGCCTTTTCTGGAAGCCATTCGTCAGTTGAAAATGGAACTGGGTTCTCAGCGTGCCATGTTAATGCACCTGACTCTGGTGCCTTACATCAAGACGGCGGGTGAAACCAAAACCAAGCCAACCCAGCATTCGGTTAAAGAATTGCGCTCCATTGGTCTTCAGCCGGATATTCTGGTCTGTCGCAGTGAGCACTATATTGATGCTTCTGCGCGACGCAAGATTTCACTGTTCACCAACGTGGAAGAACGTGCCGTTATCTCTCTGGAAGATGCGGACAGTATTTATAAGATTCCCCGTATGCTCCATGAGCAAAAACTGGATCAAATTATTGTTGACCAGTTTGGCCTGAGTTGTCAGGAAGCCGATCTTTCGGAGTGGGATGATGTGGTGGATCGTGAGTTTAACTACTCCGAAGAGATCACCATCGCCATGGTCGGCAAATACATGGAACTGCTGGATGCCTACAAATCCCTGATTGAGGCGATTAAGCACGCAGGTCTTAAAACCCGGACCAAGGTGACTATTCGTTACGTGGACTCTGAAACCATCGAGCAGGATGGCCTGTCGGTTCTGGAAGGGGTTTCCGCTATTCTTGTACCCGGTGGCTTTGGTCATCGTGGTGTTGAAGGCAAAATTGAAACGGTGCGTTATGCCCGTGAGAACAAGATTCCTTTCCTGGGTATCTGTCTTGGCCTGCAGGTGGCTGTTATTGAATATGCCCGTAACGTAGCAGGTCTGGATGGTGCCAACAGTACCGAGTTCGACCGTCAGGCAGCCCATCCGGTTGTTGGTCTGATTACCGAGTGGATTGACGCTGACGGCATGATTGAAAAGCGTGATGAGGCCTCTGATCTGGGTGGCACCATGCGCCTGGGTGCACAGAACTGTAACCTGATTACTGGCACTCATTCCCGTGAAGCCTATGGTCAGGACGTTATTACCGAGCGCCACCGTCATCGTTATGAAGTGAATAATCATTACGTTGAGACGCTGGAAGAGGCCGGTCTTAAGATTGCTGGCCGTTCTGAAGACAACAGCCTGGTGGAAATGATAGAGGTTCCGGATCATCCCTGGTTTGTTGCCTGTCAGTTCCATCCGGAATTTACGTCAACACCCCGTGATGGTCATGGCCTGTTTGCTGCGTTTATTAATGCAGCACAGTCTTTCAAGCACGCTTCCAAATAAGGCTGACCGTTCATGCAGAGCAAGATAGTTGATATCAATGGTATTCAGGTCGCTAACGACCAGCCATTTGTCCTGTTCGCCGGGATGAATGTGCTGGAGTCCCGTGACCTGGCCATGAAGATAGCTGAAGAGTTTGTACGGGTTACTGAAAAGCTCGGTATTCCTTACATCTTCAAGGCATCATTTGATAAGGCTAACCGTTCGTCCATTGCCTCCTACCGTGGGCCGGGCATTGATGAAGGGCTGAGAATCTTTCAGGAACTGAAGGAAACTTTTGGTTTTCCTGTGATTACTGATGTTCATGAGGCTCATCAATGTCAGTCTGTTGCGGAGGTGGTGGATGTTATTCAGCTGCCAGCGTTTCTGGCACGGCAGACTGACCTGGTTGAAGCCATGGCGAAAACCGGTGCGGCGATTAATATCAAGAAACCTCAGTTTTTGAGCCCGGGCCAAATGGGGAACATTACTGACAAGTTTCGTGAAGCAGGAAATGATCGCCTGATTCTCTGCGAACGCGGTGCCAGCTTTGGTTATGACAACCTGATGGTTGATATGCTCGGTTTTCATACCATGAAACAGGTCAGTGGTGGTGCGCCGGTGATTTTCGACGTAACTCACTCCCTGCAGTGCCGTGACCCAATGGGCGCCGCTTCCGGTGGTCGTCGTCATCAGGTAACTGAACTGGCTCGTGCTGGTATGGCGATCGGTCTTGCAGGACTGTTTCTGGAAGCGCATCCGGATCCGGATAACGCCCGTTGTGATGGTCCTTCTGCGCTTCGTCTGTCCATGCTTGAGCCTTTCCTGGCTCAGATGAAAGCACTGGATGAGCTGGTTAAGTCATTTGATGCGCTTGATACACACTGATATTTGTTCAGTGGTTGATTGAATAATAAATTCGTTTACTTTTAAGCCTGTTCATTCCGATGGATGGGCTTTTTTATTTGTCCGGTAGCAGCAGGTTATTCTGGATCAGGAAGGCTGGGATTACCAAAAAGGCATAAAAGCCACCTGTCAGGGCATTCACATCCTTGTAAAATGGAGCTTGTGCATAATAACTTGCTGGAGTCGTGCTGTACTGGTGGTTCGCGAATCAAGCAGATGTCGTTTAATTACTATTCTGGTTTTTATGTTCAGGAAGACTACTATAATCATGGTGTTTTTCAATTTCAGGGTGAACCTGAAAGAGGCTTAATCCAATGATTTCAGATATTTCATTTCAATATAGTTTTAAACAGAGTTTCTCTGGTGGTGTTGAAGTTGTTGATATCAGTACCGGCAGCACTGTTTTCCATACGGATTAATTTTTCGAGTAATTCCCTTCAAGTCAGGTACTGCTATTATCGGGGTTTCTCCATGAAAGCGTTAAATTTAAAGCTGGCTGGCCTCCTGTCGTGTTTTCTGATATTTCCCGTTCACGCTGTTAATAAGTCTACTGTTGTTAATGAAACCAACAGGCCGATTGTTGTTGTCTGGACTGCACATGGGTGTTTGCACATCAGGTATGGTCACCGTACGGTTTGCGGAGGATTGATCCTTGGGCCGGGGAAGAAGCATAAATATCAATATAATTGGGGAGCTACTAATGATCACATTCATGCTGGAGTGTATGTAAAAAAGCGTAACGAATTTTTGGTGCCAGGCGCCATTGCGGCAAGATATCACACAAGAGTGAAGGGGAATTGCAAACTCCCGTCACCGGATGGAAAAGTTGTCCATATAACATCGATGACCATTGATGAAGACAAGCTTATTATCAATTGTTCATATGAAATTCGCTCCCCTTCCTCTGGAGGTAGTCCTTTATTCAGGGAATCTGAATGCGCCGATGACTCCGATGAAGGCTATTGCTCTGATGAAGGTTACGACCCTGAGGAAAGTGATAGCTCAGAGGGGAGTTGTGATTCTAATGAATAAGAATTTTCTCATAATTTCTTTCGGCATTAAAAAATGGCGACCGATGATAGCCATTTTCAGGGTTGCTTTTTTTCAACCAAAATTTCCGGCAATGTAATCACGGGTTTTCTGGTGGTCAGCGTTGTGGAAAATCTTGTCCGTTGGCCCGAATTCCATCAGCTCTCCCAGGTACATAAAGCCAGTGTAGTCCGAGATACGCATCGCCTGTTGCATATTATGGGTGACGATGACGATGGTGTATTTTTGCCTCAGCTCAGTGATCAGCTCTTCAATGGCGGCGGTGGCCAGTGGGTCTAAAGCCGATGTTGGCTCATCCATCAGAATCACTTCCGGTTTCAGGGCGATGGTACGGGCAATGCAGAGGCGTTGTTGCTGGCCACCGGACAGGCTGCTGGCATCGGCGTCTAATTTGTCCTTTACCTCTTTCCAGAGGTGAGCCCGCTTCAATGCTTTTTTGGCGCGAACGGCCATTTGCGGTGCGGACATCCCACCCTGCATTTTCAGACCAAAGGTGATGTTGTCGTAGATGGACATTGGGAATGGAGTTGGCTTCTGGAATACCATACCTGCTTTTGAACGCAGGGCGTTCAGGTCCACATTGTTTTTGAGAACATCTTCTCCATCAAGCAGGACTTCACCTTCAGCATGCTGAGTACCATAAAGATCATAAATACGGTTCATGGTGCGCAGCAGAGTAGACTTACCACAGCCGGAAGGGTCGATCAGTGCTGTTACCCGGTTGTTGTAAACTGGCATGTTGACGTCTTTCAGTGCAGGCTCGGCATTTTTGTTGTAATAGAAGTTCAGGCCCTTCACCTCCATACGAGGTGCAGGGTTGGCACTGCTTAACTCAGTGACAGAAGCAGGCTCAGCCAGCGGGTTGTTCTGTGCTTCAAGAGTCTGTTCGATTGCTACATTCATGGTCATTTGGCAGCCTTTCTTGCTTTCAGCCAGCGAGGTAACACGGTGGCCAGAATATTTATAATCAGAATAAATGTGGTGATCAGCAGAG
>NZ_JAVRMB020000235.1:0-8004 GCF_031844845.1 Endozoicomonas sp. | reverse complement strand
AACCACAGGAATCGTGTCTGTGGTTGGGTTCTGGCGCTACCACGCAGAGCGTGGGAGCGAGGAGGGTTTTGCGACAATCGCCTTCGCGAGGGTGACAGTCGGGGGGGTGTTTTGCCCTTTTGCGACACCCTCGAAGGCGGGAATCCATCTCGAGAGTGGGAGTCTATCTCGAGCAGTGGATCCCCGCCTGCGCGGGGATGACGATGGTACATTCTTAATTACAGCTTTCCTTACCTATCCACCAGCAAAGCTACATTTACAATAAAAAAACAACAGAGATCTTACACCAGGCAAATTTCTCACCAACCTAACTTAAATCAATAAACTGACAAATTTTAATTACTTGAAAGCATATAAATAACACTTTGAACGCTGAGAGAACTGGATAAATAAGAGAGTGAGAGAACAGCAGGGCTTTGCTAAAAATAAGACACCGGCTATTGAAACAGGTGCCTTAGGATGACTGTCGTCCTTAACAGCCAGAATTCAGAGCGATATTTTACCTACTGGCCCGGAGGTGGAGGCATAAGCCCGTCAGGAAACTCCATATTGTTGGGCATCTGCATCTGTTGCATTACCTGATTGATTGACTCTCGAATACTGTCAATCATCGCCTTATAACCCACATCAAAGCCTCGGTAAAAAGCCAGTTCAATACTCTTCAGGTCACCGGATGGCTGAACAATCGCCGGTTGTTTACCTTCAGGATTTTCACCGCCAAAAAATGCTTCCATGGAGGTAGGTACCGTCAGAGCAACACGGCCACCGGTCATATAGCCATCAATAAAGCGCCCCTTGGCAAAAGGATTACTTTCACTACCCATGCCGGTATTCCGATAGGCATCCGCAGCTTCACACCAGCGATCTTTATATTCACTGACCAGTTCAGCTGAACCACAGTTGTATTCAAAAATACCCATGGCATCCATGATGGCAAGATAACCATCCCGGTAGCCCATATCATAAGATGACTCAGACGAGGTATTGTCATCAGCAATAGTTAACCGGCTGTCTTCAGCCTGACTGGCCTGGGTATAACCTTCACGGAACCCTTTGAGATAGATTAGAAAATCATCAGAACCAGACGACTGACCGTGCTTTTCAAACTGATCTTTCGCCTCACACCAGGTCTGTTCAAGAACGTTAGTTTTAGCCTGATGGTAACAGGTATAGGTTTCAGCCCCTTTATCCACACCCGATACATCTTCATAAACAACGGTTGTGACCTCAGGACATTCACGGGCTTTATTACAGCCCTGCAAAAAGATCAGGATACCAACCACCGGTAATACTGCTGCCAGAAAATATTTCCGCATTTAATTCCTCCTTACCAGAAACTGTGAACTTGTTATTCAGTACAGTTTTGACGGAACTGAATAAATATAGTTCAGTTTTTTTTCAGGTTTGTGCAGGAATCACTTGAATTCATTAAAAGTACCTTACCGTCTGGCCACACTTCCTTTAGGTATATAGGGCTCAGAATGGGGCGAGAGCCACCCTCTATCCCTGACATCCCGGCCACAGAGATAATCCCAGTCATCGGGTAATGACTGCTCAAGCAGCACCAGCCACTGGTCAAGAGAACAATGTCCAACACAGCCCGGCACGGCAAAATATTCATGATTCAGTGAGAGGGCAACCTCTGGCCGCCCCCCATTCCAGTTCAGCTGAACACCGAAATGCGTGGCATAATCAACAATTTTATCGGAGGGTGCTCCCAGCATCGTCATCATCGCCAGCAAATTACTATCGCTGGCAGAGTATAGCGTCCAGCGTTGACAGGAGTGACCACTCCCTTTTTCCTCCAGACACTGCTGCACACGTTTGAAGTCCCTGATCATGGCTTTCACCAATGGGGTTCCAATGAGCTGGGCGACCTCATGGTTCCCAAAAATCTTACTGGTCACCCAATGCAATAACGCCTCCAGTTGCATCGCGTCGTGACTGGACATTCCTTTTGGCATGGGTAAATGATGCATTCGATGTATGGCAACCTGATCCATTAAGGGCACCAGGGAATAAAGACTTTCCAAATCTTCTCCCTTCCTGCCCCCTAACCAGGAAGCCAGTTGATTACGATATTGCACTTTTTTCCTTAGCCAGTCCGCACTGCTCTCCAGTGCCTGCACCCTGTGCAGGTACCCCGGACATAACCTCTGGGCAGAGAAAAGACCATCACTGATCAGCGGTGATGCATAGACCGGAGGGATCTGAGTTCCCCCCGATAGCCCGGGATAAACCCCCAGCAGAAGCGCACTGGCACTTTGAATCGTACGATCCAGACCTTTGGCATAATGCTGGCTTACTGTTGGCGACCAGACGTCCAGCAGTGTTTCTGAAAAGTAGTGACTGCGGATTTTCTGTCCCAGTAAAAACATCTGTTCAAACCCTTCGACCGTTAATTGTCCCGGTCCCATGGGCCAATATCGAGCCATATCCCCAAGATCCCTTGGAGAACGGTCACCATGCCGAACAAGACTGACCAGGTAATCTGCAGGTGCTGTCATTGCAAATTCAGCATTCGCTGCATAAACACCAACAGGCAGAAAATACAAAGTAAACAATGCATTAACGATCAGGCCTGACTTTTTTACTATGCAATAGCTATCACCAAAGCAAAAAGCCATGGCCTTTTTAAGAGAGCGTCTGAGAAGCGTCTGAAGTGTCATATCCTGCCTGCCTGATAATCACATCCAGCAGTCAGGATAGAAAAAATTTGAAGGGTTGGTTGAGAATTAACGCATAAAGTCGGGAATATCCCCTGATATTCCTGCAGCCTGCTGAACAATCATCTCTTTAATTAAGGGTAATTGGTTAGCCAGTTTCAGACCGGTATTTCTTACCCAGCGAATCCCCAGGTTGTTGGCGCCAAACAGATTTTGAAAGCCTGTCATAGCGGCCATTACTGATAAATTGTGAACCCTGCGACGGCGCTGATATCGATCCAGGATATGCGCTGCCGAAAAGTCATCTCCCCGTTTAACCGCTCTTGTTAACTCTTCAGTGAGAACAGCGACGTCCATAAGGCCCAGGTTCACGCCCTGCCCTGCCAGAGGGTGAATGGTATGAGCGGCATCACCCACCAGGACAACCCCTTGTCGATGATATTGCCGGGCATGACGCTGGCGCAGAGGAAACCTGAGCCGCCTGTCAGCCTTGAGAATTGTTCCTGCACGACCTTCAAATGCCCTCTGCAGCTCACTACAGAATGCCTCATCATTCAGGCATTCAATTCGATCCGCTTCTGCAGGTAATAACGACCAGACGATGGAGCAATAATGTCTCTCCCCCTGATCCTGAAGTGGAAGGAATGCCAGGGGGCCTGTATCCAGAAAAACCTGCCGCGCCGTATTATGGTGACTGAGTTCTGTCTCAACCGTCGTTACCAGGGCATGATGACTGTAGTCTTTCTGGTCAGAAGGAATGCCAGACATTTGTCGTAGACGAGAATTGGCACCATCGGCGGCCACCAGCAACGGCGCAGAAAGAACCTCACCACTTGAAAGAACAACCTCTCCACCTTGCCCTGAAAGCTTATAGTCCAGATGAGACTGCTCGCCAAAACACTGAACGCCCGATTCAGCTAACTGTTGTAAAAGCCCATGGCGAATAACGTCGTTTTCAACAATGTAACCAAGAGACTTCTGAGGCAGAGAATCGGCATCAAATTTAATTTCTCCGGTACCTTCACCATCCCATACGACCATGTGGCTGTATGGGCAAACTCTCTGGGCGATCATACCTTCCCAGGCGTTCAGGTATTTGAAAAGCTTTATGGAAGCTTCTGTCAGGGCACTGACCCTGGGCTGCCATGGATCATTCTCTGAAAGACAGCTTGCTTGCAAAGTCTGCTGATCCACCAGTGCTGTTGGTATGCCAGACTGACTCAAAGCCAGGGCCAATGAGGCACCCACCATCCCTCCACCGACAATAATGACGTCAAATGTCTGCATTTATAGCCCCATTGCCTTGCGGGTAAATCTTGACTTCACCGGATGACAGTAGTCCAGCGTCACCAGCCCCAGGTTACGTGCCAGAATGGCAGCACTGTCAGTGCGTGAAAAAAGGTGTACCAGACCATCACAGAAACGACCGGTCAGGCTCTGGTCGCTCAGCTGCTGTTGCTGATACTCCAATAGACGACCAAGATCTCCCACCGACACCCCCTCAGCAAGTGAAGTCGAAATATTGTCCGCCAGCGCAACGGTATCACGGATTGACAGGTTATAGCCCTGACCTGCCACGGGATGTATGGCATGGGCGGCATTACCCAGAATAACCAACCCTGGTCTCACCTGTTCTTTAGCAATCCGCATGGTCAGTGGATAGCGGTCCCGTTTACCCACTTTAAGAAAACGCCCGGCACGAAACCCAAAGCGTTCCTGCAATAATGTTAAAAAGTCGTCATCTGACAGACTATAGATGGCATCAACTTCCTCATCCGGCAGGGTCCAGACCAACCCCATTCGATGTTGAAACTCCCCATCTGAAATCAAGGGAAGCAATGCCAGTGGACCTTTACCGGCAAACCGTTCCCAGGCCATACCATGATGAGGACGATCCAGGGCAATATTGGCAATCACGCCATGCTGGTGATAATCACGCAGTTCCTGCCCTATGCCCATCGCTTCCATCAGCCCGGAACGCCCGCCATCGGCAAGCACCACCAGTGCAGCAGTCACCTCTGACGCACTCAGTTGAACTTTCATTCCTCCCGGTATTGGCTGCAATGATTCCACCGCTTCCGGGCTGAACAGTGTCACAGAGCCCTGTTTCTGGAAATCCCTGAGACGGTTCAGCAGGACATCGCCCAGAATATGGTTTTTGATCACATACCCGAGAGCCGGGACACCTTCGTCTGACGCTTGCAAACGAGAGACCCCGAAACTGCCTTTATCAGAAACATGGACATCGGTAATGGCTTGTGCCTGATCAGCCAGATCAGACCACAAACCCAGCTGATCATAGATACAGCAGGTTCCCCATGACAGAGCAGAGGCACGGGCATCAAAGCTGGGTGGAACATCCCTTGCCTGACTCAGGTCATGGGTTTCCACAAGAGCCAGCCTCAACCCCTGTTGAGCGCTTCCCTTTTCCAAGACCTTTTCCAAGACCTTTTCCAATGCACAGGCCAGACTGGCACCCACCAGTCCGGCACCAATAATCAGAACATCGAAGTCCATATGATCTGCAGAATTTTCCATACCTCAGTCACCATCAAGAGCCGCTGGAACCCTACAATAAATCGTCTCAGTGCATCGTTTTACCGGAATCCCCTGACTCGCCGGAAGGCTCTTTATCACTTTGGGGCCCGGGCTGACACAGTTCCGCAAAAACATTTAGCCAGGCAAGACGCACAAACTCACTGACATCTATATACAGCCTTTCAGACTCATCATTGTCTTCAGCCGTTTCAATCAGGCTGATTTCAGCAAAGTCACGGAGCACTTCTTCTACCATCTCACTGACCTGCCGATTCTCCAGTCCCTGGCCAAAGCCCGAGATAAAAGACTGGCACCATAATCCCAGTGATACAGTCCTGAGACCAAGGGCCTCGTCATCATCCGGGAGCAGTAATGTTACAGAGAGGCTGCCAGACTCAAGTTCATTCAGAGTGTGCAAAAACAGCTGACTTAATAACTGCCCCATTGCTTCATCAAAAAATTTATCGCCCATCTGTTCTGCCAGTTGCTTCAGCCACTGCTGCACATCCGGGCGGCTTCCTGCTGATAACAGGCCGCATAGATAGCCATGAATTTCCGATGGATGACTCTGACCAAAATCTGCCAGCCGGTCAGCAAGTTCATCGAAGGATACCGGTGTGGGTATATCGCCAGGCTGAGAAGAGTAAATCGTCATAGTTGAGGGCCATCAATTTCCTGAGTCAAACTTAAGAGGGATTCTAACAGACTTCCCGGACAAACTTGTTAAACAAACTTGTTAAACAAACTTATTAAACAAACTTATTAAACAAACTTATTAAACAAATAAGTGTCTATGCTATTAAGTCTCACTAGTCAGGAGTCTTGACGTGTCAGAGAGCTTGTACGAAAGAAATCAGCTGGGTGTAGGTTTTACATTTCACAATCCTGCTATTTATCTCGATCGCTGGCTGAACAGCTGGAAAGGCGATAAACCACTTCTGGATCTGGGTGGTGGTCATGGTACCAATACTCATGCCGCTCTGATTCATGGTGCGAAAGTCGTTGCCACCGATTTGGAAAGGCCGGATCTTTCTGAATGGTTAACTGACCTCCCTGCGGTACAGCACGAAGCGGTCACTTGCATGGCAGCAACATTGCCAGACCAGATCCCTTTTGAAGACAATGCTTTCTGCGGCATCCTTTGCTCTGAAGTTTTTCATTTTCTTGCAAACGAAGCGGTTGTTCCGTCGATTGCCGAGCTATACCGGATTCTGGAACCGGGAGGCACATTGCTTCTGACCTGTTGCTCCTGCGATGTTGAGGTATTGAAAAGTACCGGTTTCAGTGAGCAAATTCGTGAAGATTTCAGAAAATCCCCGTTTAAGGTTGCCTGCCAGCGAGATTTCCTCAGTCTTCTTGCACAGGCAGCAAAAGACGCTAACTGCCCGGAAGTTACCGACCCGGTGCTGGCTGCCAACCGCATTAGTATTCCCGGAAGAGATTTCTGTTTTTTTATTTCAGAACAACTGGGAGAATTAATGAAAAAGGCGGGGTTCGCCATTGAAATCTGTGAGCAGGGAAAGGCTCCACATTACCCGGTATGGCGTCATGGCGACCAGGATCAGGTTCGTATTGTTGCCCGAAAGCCTGAGTAAATGCCTGTTGTTTCATTTTTCAACCTGACCGGCCATGAGAGATGGCCTTTTATTAACAGACGACCCTCATATAAGGATTTGTCCCGGAGTAATTCCCCCATTTTACAAAAGCTTGTAAAAGCCCATTGCCCGCTGGCCGAAAAAGCACAAGCGACCCTGATTTTTTCGGGTAGCGGGCAGCGTTCGTGAAATGGGAACGTTATTTAAGGACGATTCCTAAGTTCCATCAAAATGAGTTCTACAGAAAAAAATAGAATTCAATTTTTAACAAAAACCAATCACTTTCTGCCTTTCAGAAATATCAAATTCGGCCTTTACGACTGGCACTTTCATCTATGGTTAAAACACATTACCGAACGAATTAAAAATAAAACGTTGTCAACCATTAAGTCATTGTTCTGAATTTCTCCAGAAGCTATAGTAACTCTAATAACCAAGCATTCATGGAAGCTATGAAAGAATCTGATTTCATCGCCCTAGACCAGAAACTTAACTATCTGGTTGCCCTTTGCCAGAAGCTGACAAAAGAAAACCGTCAACTTTGGCAACAGGAGCAGTCTTGGAGAGCTGAGAAAGCAAAATTGATGGAAAAAAACGACGTTGCACGCAATAAAGTCGAAGCGATGATTCAGCATCTCAAGTCTCTGGAGCATGAAGCATGACGGATAAATCATCAATCACATCCGTTCATATTCTAGACAAAGAGTACCGTGTCGCCTGTCCCCATGATAATCAGGATGCACTGCACACTGCTGCCCGCTATCTGAACGAAAAGATGCATGAGATCCGCTCTTCAGGCAAAGTCGTTGGTATCGAGCGGATTGCCGTGATGGCTGCCCTTAACCTCAGCTATGAATTGATGCAGAGCCGTCGCCAGAATGAAAATGAAAAGCTTGATACCCAGGAACACATTGACCAGCTGCTGGGCAAGCTTGATCAGGCTCTGGCGACCGTTGAGCGTTGAACTGATAACCTTTAGTAATTTCCACGCACACTGATAGCTGAAAAAACTTGCAGACATCGTCTCAATTGTCGATATAATGCCGTTGAAACCTCCCTGGCCTGTTTGCCAGTCACCATACGTCCCGAGCCGATAATACTACCCAGGAGGCTCCTGGCAGGTGCTGGAGTGCAGGTCCGCCTCGTAGCGGAAAGCCCGATTCACCTAAGCAGCCTCCACCGTGACCGTTTCGGCCACGGGCAAA
>NZ_JAVRMB020000234.1:0-24899 GCF_031844845.1 Endozoicomonas sp. | reverse complement strand
TCCGTAGTTGTGTTCCAGGTTGTATTCTTGTGTTTTCAGTGTGTTAAACGTTTCATTCTCAATTTTCCACTTGGCGCGTGCTCCTCGCATGATTTTTGTCACGTTTTCTATGGTTATTTTAATATCAGTAACCCAAGTGTTCCCTCACCAATACCTGCCAGCGGCCATCCACCCAAGCTTACAGACGGCTCAGTTCAGGATAAGTACCCATGCCAGCAATAACAAGGGATTACCTGAATGCATTAAGGGAAGCGAGGCTGCAATTTAAGAATCTACCACCGTCGTCCCCGCGAAGGCGGTGATCCACTGCGTGGTAGATTCCCGTCTTCGCGAGAATGACGGAGGGTTGGTACTTTCTACAATGCCACTCCCCTAAGATCCCTATACATCAGGCTTTGAACGACTTCAGGTAAAGTACCAGCACTTATCTGGAACTGAGCTCTTACAGACAGTGAGACGATTACTATGGAAATCGTTGGTAAGTGGGTTGGCAAGCATAACGATAAAGATATCTGGAAGTATTTTGGTCAGCATTTTCGATATCTGTTATTTGCACTGGAATTGCCATCATTCAACTATAAAATTTACACGACATATTTAACACGGGCATCGCGTGTTAAAGGAAAATAAATAACCCTGTACATTTTTGGGGTGTTAATTGAGGTCTTGCGGGGGCAAACCGGATATCGGGCTTTTTCGCTGGGGGATACGGTGGCTGATGGTGTGGAAATCGGGTTGTTTTATGCAGGCTTTCTGGTTTTTCAGCATCGACGAGCTAAGTAAAGTGAGGCGTAATAGCCTCACTTTTCAGTAGACTTTTCAGTAGACTTTTCAGTAGACTTTTCAGTAGACTTTTCAGTAGACTTTTCAGTAGATCAGTGGCGGAACATGCCTTCTGTAACGAACGGTCTGATTCGCTTCAACACTTCTTTAAAACAGCCGCTGTTGCCAGCAACAATCTGGTTGTTCTTCATGTAGGTGTGTCCACCTTTGAAGTCTCCTACCAGTCCGCCTGATTCCTGAATCATCAGAATTCCTGCCGCCATATCGTAATCCTGCAGGCCGATTTCCCAGAATGCATCCAGGCGGCCAGCGGCGACATAAGCCAGATCAAGAGCAGCAGAACCGGCACGGCGAATGCCTGCGGTATCGCCAATCATTGCTCGCATCATATTAAGGTAGCTGTCCAGGTGGTTGATGCCCGGGCTCATAAATGGGATGCCGGTGCCAATGAGGGCGCCTTCAAGGTTTCTGCGATTGCCAACACGAAGACGCTTGCTGTTCATAGTGGCACCATGGCCACGGCTGGCGCAGTACTCTTCTTCTTTGATAGGGTCCACGATAACGGCGTGCTCAAGGCGTCCACGGTATTGAACGGCAATAGAAACGGCGAAATGGGGTATACGATTAATGAAGTTGGTGGTGCCATCCAGGGGGTCGATAATCCAGAGGTAATCTTTGCCTTCGCCTTTGCCTTCACGGTGTCCGGTTTCTTCACCGTAAAAACCGTGGTCGGGATAGGTTTTGCTCAATGAGTCAATAATGATCTTCTCGGCAGCCTTGTCCACCTCGGTGACAAAATCGTTACGGCTTTTGAACTCGATGTTTACGTGATCGAGATCCTTGTAGGCGCGGGCAATAATATCGCCGGCCTGACGCGCTGCACGCAGCGCCATGTTAACCATCGGTTGCATAGGCTTGAATTACGTCTGAACTGTGAAAGATCGAATCGGGGGCGAGATTATACAGGATTCATTGATCCTTTTGTATCCCAAGCAGCCATGAGCAGAAAGTACCGCTCACCCGGAACCATGAAATTGCCCGCATCGTTAGAATGAGCAGCATTTCCATAAAAAATTTGGGGCAGATTTTGACAGGATGCCCCTTAACTTGCAATGGAGCGAGCACTCTGACTTGTCAGTAGTTTTACTGTTGTGACTAGAGGGTGGCATGGAGGGTGACATAAGGGGCTTGGAATCGGCGGTAATTTGAGTAAACTGGCGGGTTGTTACTACATACAGCCAGAGATTCCTGCGGTGCCCGACTTTTTATCCGAGACTTTATCTGAAAGTTTTTCCGAAAATATTTCCATAGTGCTGGTTAACCCTTCTCACCCCGGTAATATCGGGGCGGCAGCCCGGGCTATGAAAACCATGGGGTTGAGCCAGTTATGTCTGGTGGCACCTGATGACTTTCCATCGGGTACGGCGACTGCGCTGGCCTCCGGTGCTGATGATGTTCTGAAGAATGCCAGAATTTGTGAAACGCTGGATGAGGCTCTGGCTGATTGCCAGTTTGTGGTGGGTACCAGTGCCCGGGTAAGAGGCGTGTCTCTACCGTTGGTTGATCCTCGTACCTGCGCCCAACGTATTATCAATGAAGCGGCAGTGCAGAGAGTTGCCCTGATTTTTGGCCGTGAAGATAAAGGGTTAACCAATGAGCAGCTGCAACGTTGTCATCTTCAGGTTCATATTCCCACTAACGAAGATTTTAGTTCGTTGAATCTCGGTGCTGCGGTTCAGGTGATGAGTTATGAGTTAAGAATGACGCAGCTTATGAATAGTGATGCTTTGCAAATGCCTGTGCCTCGTAGTCATGAACTGGCGACCATGGATGATATGGAACGCTACTATGAGCATCTGCACCAGGTGCTGATGGAGATTGGTTTTCTGGATCACGGCAGTCATGAGAAGATTATGGCGAAACTGCGTCGTCTTTATGGTCGGGTTCGGCCAGATCGTGTTGAGTTGAGTATTTTGAGAGGGGTTTTATCAGAAACTCAGCGATGTCTGGCGTTAGACATGTCTGACATAAAGAGTGAGTAAACGACGGCTGCATCTTAAAGCAGTGATGGGGGCTTCTGTATATTGCTGGTCATGTATCGGAAGCTTTTAAGATGGAGGGATGTTTTGTGTTGCTGAATATTGATACTAAACTTCCCGTCGTCAGGAAAGGGTGATAACAGACAGGCGCAGACCATGTTTGAGCGATTAAAAGAAGATGTTAAAACCGTAATGGCCCGTGATCCGGCCGCCCGCAGCACTTTTGAGGTTATTACCAATTACCCCGGGCTCCATGCTCTATTGCTTCATCGGGTTTCTCACAAGCTGTGGAAGTCCGGCTTTCTCTGGGTGGGGCGAACGCTTTCAACATTTAACCGCTGGTTAACCGGCATAGAAATCCACCCGGGAGCAACCATTGGTCGTCGTTTTTTTATCGATCATGGTATGGGTGTTGTGATTGGTGAAACGGCAGTGATTCATGATGATGTAACGCTTTATCATGGCGTGACGCTGGGTGGGACTTCTCCGAATAAGGGGAAGGATCATCCCGCCAATCAGGGTAAACGGCATCCGACGTTGGCTAGTGGTGTTGTTGTCGGTGCAGGTGCCAAAGTGCTTGGCCCATTTGTGGTGGGCGAAGACGCCAGAATTGGGTCAAATGCTGTGGTGGTAAGGGAGGTTCCCCCTGGCGCTACTGTGGTGGGTATTCCCGGCAGGATTGTTAAAAAGGCTGAAGCCGTTGACAGTGAAGGTGAACGCCGTCATGCCAATGCTGAAAAAATGGCTGAAAAAATGGGCTTTGACGCCTATGCGGTTACTTCTGAAATGCCCGACCCGATAGCTCATGCGATTTCTGCCATGCTGGATCACCTCCATGAAGTGGATTCCCGCTTTGATACCTTATGCAAGGTTTTGAAGGACAATGGCCTTGAGTGCAAGGTGCGGCCATTGCCTGAATTGAAGAAAGAGGATTTTGAAGCGGTTAAGAAGGAAAGCCGCGAAGCAGTTACTGAGTGAAGAACGCGTTATATATGCTGGCTGCGCCCTGGCCCGTCATGGCATTAACGATAAACAGGGTTTCAATGAAATTGACGTGTCCGGACTCCGTTCGCACTGAGTGCTGAGTTTGTCGAAGTATCGAAGTGCTGTGGCACCATCCTTCGACTCCGCTCAGCCTCAACTGAGCACGTCAAAGCCAATGAAATGATGTACTAGTAAGGCCTGTGGCGCAAACCCCACTTGCAGCCTGGCACAGTGCAATATTTAATCACATCGTCAACATTTTTATATTTTCTTTCAGTAACAGTCTGGTCACTAATGTCAGCTATTGAGCCATCTTGCTGTTTTACAAGGGTCTTTAAATGCGTTCCATTCATGTCAATATTGATTGCTGTCCAAGGCTGGCGTAATACATTTTGTATATCGTTTTTAGGAATATAAATATAATTGAAATGTAAGAGTGCAGGAACATTAAAGAGGTATTCAGGGAAATTGTTTCCGCGGTTAATCTTATTTCCAAATGGTTCTGGAAGATCGCGAATGTTTTTGTTTTCTCTTGATAACTGGTGCTTGTAAAATTCACTCCATTTTTTGGCTTTTTCAAGCTCTTTTGAGCGTAGATCTTCTACTTCATGTGATTCTTTGCGTTTTATTAATGATTTTTTGGTTTCTAATTTTAAATCTATTGTTTTTATATTAATTTCATTCAGATCAATGCCCTGTTTTGCTCGTTGATAATCTTCGAGGTGAGGATAGTTTTTATATTTTTCAATAATCATTTTCTTCTTAACATTATCGCTCTTTAAATTTTCCATCTGTGTTTCAAGAGAGGAAATTTCCTTCTTAATACTCTGGCACTCTTTTTGGTACTGCTTATTAGCACTAAAAGTTGAAGTTGGTTTTTCTGTTAAATTAAGGGCTGTCTCTCCTATTAACTGGTAAGCAGTCACAAAAAACAGGTAGTATTGATTGTGAATTTCATACTGATTTTGTGCGTTGGGTCGACAGTCATAACCCCTGTTTTTTATGCCTCTTAAAACCAAATCCATGGGCTTTGCCTGAGGCGAAAGAACTGCGAAATACATACTTCTCTGCATCTCTTTCAGTTTGGCAAAATCTTCTTGCAGATCCTGTGTTGTCTTGTGTGTTTTCTGGTTATTGAACTGCTCCCTGTAGAGAGCAAACTTGTGTTTGAGTTCAGCACGAAGTTTTTCTTTCCGGTCCAAATTTGCCTCCCTGTTAAGCATAGGGCTATCAGGGATTTCAATTTTGTCAATTTCAGTATTTATTTTAACTAGAAACTCCTGGATTTTTTTTGGGATCTCACTCGCGGGTTGACCTTGTGGCCGAATTGGTTTTGTCAGCGTGTGTTTAACGGTAGGGCCTGGATTTTTTTTTGTAAAATTATAAGGCTGTGCAAAAGATCCTGTTGTATTTATATGAGACCGTTGAATAGGATCATTTTGCGGTTGATTGATTGGCAGTTTTCTCCGGCATGTTTCTGCGGGTATCGCATTAACTGGACTCATTCTGGAGCTGGCAGGAGATGTTTTATACCAGTTTAGGAAATTCTTTTTTATTGTTTCGTAGTTTGGAAGCTGCGCTCTGGTCAAGCTGATCGTGAATTTACCGTCACTGCTGGGTATGTGGTACATCTGCTCATCATATGATGTGATCGCTTTTATCTTGTCGTTAAAGAAAGCGCGGTCATCTTTGTTTTCTATAAGGGTTTTAAGGTATTGGCAGTGTTCTTTCGTGAGAGGAGCTTCAGATGTTGTACTTGAGAAGATGGCTCTTTTATTGTGGTGAGGATAGGTTGCACTTGCCTCCTCTGTATTGGTCTGGAGAGTGCATGAGTTAAAGGGGGCGTGGGATGGTTGTGCCGTGTTGGTAGTCGGGGTGTTTTGTTTTGATCGTTCCTTATAAGATTTGGATTGAGTAAAGGTTGATGGAGAATTGCTCCATGCCATTGTTTGACTTAATACTGGCGTGTTTTGAGGTGCTGAAATGTGATGAGTACCTGTCTCAAGCAGTGGCTGAAACATTCGAACTTTTGTTCGATTTTTTGTTCGATTCTGTCTGTCACTGGCATAACTTGTATCTTTTGTATTGTTAAAAGGCTTGTTGGTCAGGGGCTCCTGAGCGGTCTTATTCTGAATCCAGGTGTTATATTGTTTTTTTATAGTCTGGTATCCATTGAGAGGAGCTTGGATGGCTGAAAATGTAAATCCGCCATCCTTCTTGGGTTCAAAGCATCCTGATCCATACAGAGGTGTTAATGCTTTTATGTCATCGTTGAAGTAGGCTTTTGACTCGATGAAATAAGTGTGGAGGATCTTTAGTTGCGCTTCGCTGAGTTCTGTATTGGGTGTTGGTTGAGGCCGGTATGATTTCTGACCTGAAACTCTTTGAAAATCTTGTACGGGTGCTCTTGTCCGGGTGAGTAAGTAGGGTTCGGAAAAGGTTGATGCAGTAGCCACTGTTCTGCTTTGTGAACATTGAAAATGGGCTTGCAACATACCGTAAGTGTTTTGCGCAATAGAGATATTGTTAAGATTGGTTGTTTGTACCTGGATTCTGCCGTCAATTATGCAGACAACCTTTTTTGAGCGTGTAAATAATTCCTCGTTAACAGTCATATAGGGTTTGCGGTTACTCTGATCTATTTGGTAGTGTCCTGAGCTCAAATATCCGCGGATTTGGTTATAAGTGGTGGTTGACATAGTCATTTGGTTTCAATCCTTTGGTTTCAATCCTTTGGTTTCCAGATTTTTATTGTTTATTGATCAATATTCGTCTTCGAGATGATCGTTTTGACCGGTTTTATCCATAAACGTTCCCGGATTAACACTTTGGTTAGTTATATTGACAACGATGAAGTGCGGCGCTGTTGAAGATAAAAGTGGAATCCCTGGTTTAGGAGCTTCAGATGAGGGTTTGACCACAAAAATGGGGCAATTTAGCTTGTCTGAGAAGGTTTCCACTAATAACGTAAACAGCGCCATGAAGTGCGGTTGCTGATGGGACGGCTTGATTCTGTTTGCAGGGAAAGTGTTTTTGAAAGTTCGCTTTATTTTCTATAAAATGCCGAGAATTTATATTAAATCGCTTTTTAAAATCTTTTGATATTTTCACTCAGTTTCATTATCTGCTCGAGTTCTATCTCTAATAGTTGACTATTTTACTAAGGTATTTCATAATTTAGCCCAGATACCTTGAGTTCGGGCAGGTTTTGGCTGCCGGGAGAGTCGCAGTCTGGAGTTTTGGGCTTAAAGTGCCTGGGGACTTACAAGAGTGATATCTCTGCCTTAATAGCAAGAGGGATGCTTTATGAGATTGACGACCAAAGGACGTTATGCGGTGACTGCCATGCTGGACCTGGCGCTTCATACCAATCAGGGGCCGGTTTGTCTCGCAGATATATCGGATCGTCAGGGAATCTCTCTCTCTTACCTTGAACAGCTGTTTTCCAGGCTTCGTCGTGGAGATCTGGTTTGCAGTGTGCGGGGCCCCGGGGGAGGGTATCGGCTAAGCCGTGGTACCGAAATGATTTATGTAGCTCAGGTGATTGATGCAGTCAATGAATCCGTGGACGCGACCAAGTGCCGGGGTTCCGGTGGCTGCCAGAAAGGCGTAACCTGCCTTACCCATCACTTGTGGCAGGATCTGAGTGAGCAGATTCATTCGTTCCTTGGAGGGATCAGCCTGGCTGATCTTGTTGCACGCAGGGAAGTGCAAAATGTTGCCATTCGTCAGGATGAGCAGCAGGATAACAAAATTGCCGCTGACACCATTCTATGAGGACTTTTTTAGGCTGTTTTAAAGAAGCGTTTGGTGTGAAAGCATGATAATTTTAACCCTTTGCGAATCAAGGGCGTTGAGCGTACTGACCGCCTGGAGATGTACCAGATGAAATTACCTATTTATCTCGATTATTCCGCAACAACACCGGTTGACCCGAGAGTGGCTGAAAAAATGATTCAATGCCTCTCTCCTGAAGGTAATTTCGGTAACCCTGCTTCGCGCTCTCATGTTTTCGGCTGGCGTGCTGAAGAGGCTGTTGAAGACGCCCGTCGTCAAGTTGCCGATCTTATTCATGCGGATCCCAGAGAGATTGTCTGGACTTCTGGTGCCACAGAGTCGGATAACCTGGCCATTAAAGGTGTCGCCCGTTTTTACAGTAAAAAGGGCAAGCACATTGTCACTTCCCGAATTGAGCATAAGGCTGTATTGGACACTTGTCGTCAGCTTGAGAGAGAAGGTTACGAGGTTACCTATCTGGACCCTGACAGCGAAGGGCTGATTACCCCTGAGATGGTGGAAAAGGCCCTGCGTGATGACACCATTCTGGTTAGCCTGATGCACGTCAATAATGAAATTGGCGTTATCAACGATATTGCAGCGATTGGTGAGCTGACCCGCGCCCGTAAGATTATTTTTCATGTGGACGCGGCCCAGAGTACCGGTAAGATTCCACTGGATATGGAAGCCATGAAGGTCGACCTGCTTTCCATCTCAGCTCACAAAATCTATGGGCCTAAGGGTATGGGTGCCCTCTATGTGCGCCGTAAGCCTCGTGTGCGTCTTGAAGCTCAGATGCACGGGGGTGGTCATGAGCGTGGTATGCGCTCCGGTACTCTGCCGACACACCAGATTGTTGGTATAGGTGAGGCTTGTCGTATCGCTGCTGCCGAGATGGATTCTGAAAGAGCTCGTCTGACAACGTTGAAAAATCGAGTGCTTTCTCAGCTTTCCGATCTGGAAGAGGTTCATGTTAATGGCTCTCTTGAGCAGCGTGTACCGGGAATTCTGAATATCAGTTTTGCGTTTGTTGAAGGTGAGTCTCTGATTATGGCGCTGAAAGATATTGCCGTATCTTCCGGCTCCGCCTGCACTTCAGCCAGTCTTGAGCCTTCTTATGTGTTGAGAGCATTGGGTTTGAGTGATGAACTGGCGCACAGTTCCCTGAGAATCAGTCTTGGCCGTTTCACCACTGAAGAAGAGGTGGATCACGCCGTTGAACAGATCCGCTCTGCGGTAGTTAAGCTTCGTGAGCTGTCTCCGCTCTGGGATATGTTTAAGGATGGCGTCGATTTAAGCCAGGTTGAGTGGGTTGCGCACTGACAGGCTCAGGGTTAACAAACATTTAGGGCAGGGCACTTAAGTGAACTGTCCCGGAGGATAGGAAAATGGCATACAGCGAAAAGGTTATCGATCACTACGAACATCCCCGCAACGTGGGTAAACTCGACCAGGATTCCCAGAATGTAGGCACAGGTATGGTGGGTGCTCCGGCGTGCGGTGATGTTATGCGTCTGCAGATTCAGGTTAATGATGAGGGCGTGATTGAAGATGCCCGTTTTAAAACCTATGGCTGTGGTTCTGCAATTGCTTCCAGCTCTCTGGCAACGGAGTGGATGAAAGGCAAGACTCTGGACGAAGCAGCAACCATCAAAAATACCGATATTGTTGAAGAGCTGTCTCTGCCTCCGGTAAAAATTCATTGTTCTGTTTTGGCGGAAGATGCTATCAAGGCAGCTATTGACGATTACCGGTCAAAACAGTCCTGAACAGGTATATAAAAAAGCCCTGAAGTTAAGCAGAACAGACTTAAAGCCGGGGAAATCAATCGTTTTCCCGGAAGTGGATGGAGTATTTAATGGCAATTACCATAACCGAAGCGGCTGCTCGACATATCGAAGGCCAGCTGAACCGACGAGGTAAAGGGCTGGGTATTCGGTTAGGCGTGCGTACGTCCGGTTGCTCTGGTATGGCCTACGTCCTGGAATTTGTGGATGTGGTTGATGAGGGTGATCAGGTTTTTGCAGATCACGAGGTTAAAGTGTTTGTTGATCCTAAAAGTCTGGTTTATCTCGATGGTACAGAGCTGGATTTTGTCAAAGAAGGGCTCAACGAAGGGTTGCAGTTTAATAACCCAAATGCTGCCAGTGAGTGTGGTTGCGGTGAAAGCTTTAATATTGATGCTTGACAGCCGCTGTCCGTTGCCCGTTGCCCGTTTCCCGAAAAAGATAAGTTTGGCTTTTTCGGGTAGTGGGCAACGGGCAGCGGTTTTTTGGTTCGACTGGTTGAAACTGGTCGGGCCTTATTTGTTTCTAAACCACTGATTTGGGATTTGATGGCGTTGTGGTTGACCTAACCAAGAACTATTTTGAACTTTTTGAATTGCCTGTTTCCTGTCAGGTTGATCAGCAGCGGCTTGCCAGTCAGTATCGGGCGTTGCAGAGGGCGGTTCACCCGGATCGGTTTGCCGGGGATAGTGAACGTCAGCAGCGGCTTTCAGTGCAGTATGCATCCTGGGTTAACGAGGCGTTTAATATCCTGAAACAGCCATTGAACAGGGCTATTTATCTTTTAAAACTTGCTGGCCGCGATGTTGATATGGAACGCAGTACCATTATGGATCCACAGTTTTTGATGGAGCAAATGGCGTTGCGTGAAGCTGTTTCTGACATTAAATCCCAGTCAGATCCTGAAAAGGAGCTTGAGCGTCTGGTTGATCGGGTTGATCGCGATTTTGATGGGTGTTTTCTGCAGTTTGAAGCGTGCTGGTTATCCGGTAGTGATCAGGAGCTGGATCAGGCAGAAACCGTTGTAAGAAAGATGCAGTTCATGGTAAAGCTGTCGGCTGAACTGGAACAGCTGAAATCCGAGTTATTGGACGGCTAGTTAGGAAGAGAAGAGGCAGATATGGCGTTACTGCAGATTTCCGAGCCGGGACAGGCTCCCGAACCTCATGAAAATAAACGGGCGGTAGGTATTGACCTGGGGACAACCAACTCCCTGGTGGCTACGGTTCGTTCCGGTGTTGCTGAGACACTTCCCGATAGAGATGGACATCATATACTGCCTTCTGTGGTTCATTATGGCGAGCAGGGTGTTGAGGTTGGTGTTGCTGCAAAGGCCTCATCTCTGATTGACCCGGAAAATACCATTGTTTCCGTTAAGCGGATGATGGGGCGCGGCCTTGAAGATGTTGATGCCCTTGGTGGTGTGCTGCCCTATCAGTTTGTTACTGGTTCTCAGGGCGAAGGGATGCCCTTTATCAAAACCCGCCGTGGGGATGTCAGCCCGGTAGAGGTGTCTGCTGAGATTCTTCGTTCGCTGGTGGGTCGTGCAGAAGAAACCCTCGATGGGGCACTGGATGGTGCTGTTATCACTGTGCCGGCCTACTTTGATGATGCACAGAGACAGGCAACAAAAGATGCAGCGAAACTGGCCGGCCTGAAAGTTTATCGATTGCTGAATGAGCCCACTGCTGCAGCGGTTGCTTATGGTCTGGATCAGGGTGGGGAAGGTGTTATAGCGGTTTATGACCTCGGTGGAGGAACTTTCGATATTTCCATTCTACGCCTTGAAAAAGGTGTTTTCGAAGTGATGGCCACCGGTGGTGATACAGCGCTGGGTGGTGATGACTTCGACCGTGTGCTGGCTCGCTGGATGCTTCGTCAGGCAGGCGTGGATGAATCCACCATTAACACACTCCAGTTACGTGAAGCGATGGTTGAAGCCTGTCGGGTAAAGGAAGCGTTAAGTAGTCACTCAGAAGTTGATGCCAGTTTTGGTGAGTGGACAGGAACGCTTACCCGTAATCGGTTTGATGAGATGGTTGATCCATTGATTGATCGTACTGTTCGTGCCTTCAAACGGGCGCTCAGGGATGCGGGGCTTAAAACCAGCGATATCGATGAAGTGGTGATGGTGGGTGGCTCAACCCGCGTGCCGAGAGTTCGTCAGCGGGTTGAGACCTTCTCAGGGCATCCACCTTTGACCACCATTGACCCGGATAAAGTGGTCGCTGTTGGCGCCGCCCTTCAGGCCAATGTTCTGGCAGGTAATAAGTCTGCAGAAGATATGTTGCTGCTGGATGTTATTCCTCTCTCCCTTGGGCTGGAGACCATGGGTGGGTTGATGGAAAAGGTAATTCATCGTAATACCACTATTCCAGTCAGCCGCGCCCAGGAGTTTACAACCTACAAGGATGGCCAGACAGCGATGGCTATTCATGTGTTTCAGGGTGAGCGGGAGTTGATCCGGGATAACCGCTCTCTTGCCCGTTTTGAGCTGCGGGGGATTCCTCCCATGCCAGCCGGTGGGGCCAAGATTCGTGTGACCTTTCAGGTGGATGCGGATGGCCTTCTCGGTGTTGCCGCGGAAGAATTGTCTACCGGCGTTAAAAGCAGCATTCAGGTGAAACCTTCTTATGGTCTCAGTGATACTGAAATTTCCCGGATGTTGACGGACTCTTTTGAGCACGCCGGTGATGATAAAGATTTGCGTGCCCTGCGTGAACAGCAGGTAGAGGCGGATCGTGTGATTGAGGCGCTCACCGTTGCGCTGGAAAAGGATGGCAGATATCTGTTGAGTGACGGTGAATATACTACTTTATTGGCAGACCTTGAGTCGTTAAAGCAGTGTCGTCAGGCTGGTGATGGGAAGTCGATAGCCAGTGAAATTGAACATATTGGTCAGTCCAGTGAGGAATTTGCTGCCCGTCGAATGAACCAGGGGATTCGTCAGGCGCTTTCCGGACTGAAAGTAGATGATTTGGAGAAGTTCTGATTATGACTCGTATTGTTTTCCTGCCTCATGAAGAATTGTGTCCGGAGGGGGCTGTTATTGATGTAGAACCCGGTGTGACGGTCTGTGACGCGGCTTTGAATAATGGTGTTGAGATTGAACATGCCTGTGAGAAATCCTGTGCCTGTACTACCTGTCATGTCATTGTCCGGGAAGGTTACGACAGTTTGGCAGAAGCCGATGAGCTCGAAGATGACCTGCTGGATAAGGCCTGGGGACTGGAGCCGGAGTCCCGGTTAAGTTGTCAGGCGGTTGTGGGTGATAAAGATCTGGTGGTGGAAATTCCCAGGTACACGATTAATCAGGTTTCAGAGCGTCATTAATTAATGGCTGTCATTCAAGATCAGGAGAGGGCAATAGTATGAGTTTAAAGTGGGCAGATATTTATGATGTGGCCATTGAACTCTACGAGGCGCATCCGGAGGTTGATCCCACATTTGTCAATTTTGTGGATTTGAGAAGCTGGGTGCTGGCGCTGGACGATTTTGATGATGAGCCTGATCGTTGTGGTGAGAAAATCCTGGAGGCCATTCAGATGGCCTGGATTGAGGAGTCAGAAAGTTAATATGAGGTTGCATTCGGTGGATTGAAGTCATTCCGCCGGATAGGTTGTTACTGCGGTGGTGTTGGTAGCTGTCCTTAAATAACCTGGCTCTTCTCCAATTAGGACTCAGTTCGGGCTGAGTTCGTTGAAGGGGTGGTGTACCTGGGCTTTGACGAGCTCATTTTGAATGTTGTATATAACTTTAGTGTGTTCGGGGTTTTCTTCTGGTCTGGATGTTGAAAGGAAAGGTTCGGTTTCACTGGGCATTTCGTCATTTTCGGGTTGTAAGTCTGGTTCTATGCATAGCCCCAGAATGTTTCTCCAGCCCCGTTCATGGAAACTCCCTCCTTCAGTATCGTTATCTATCGGGCAGTGATGAAAATTTGAGGAATCCGAAAGTATACTATTCAGTTTTGTAAGCTGGTCATTATTGCGGGCAAACACATGCTGCAGGTGTGTTCTTGTATTTTCTGTATTTATGGGCAGTGTTAGAAAATTCAGGCTTCTATTCCTCATGGGGGTTAATTCAGGTGCGTTTTCCGTTTGAAGATCCATTTGGCGGAAATTGATTTTATCCAGAGTATCTGATGGATTGATATCATTCTCAGCAAGAATGCTTTCCATTAGTTCTCTGGTTTGTTTGGCATTGACCGTGCGTTCAATTTCGCAAATTACTCCAGGCATTAGTAAGCTTAAGCCTGCTAGTATTGGATAACCATAGGGCAAGAAAATTGTGGATGTTATGATGCCTGCTGCAGTCGCTGCCGTCGCTGCTGCAGTCACTGCTGCGATAGCGAAAGCGCGGTAAGTTGATTTCCCTGCAACCAGATAAGCATCAGCAACGGTTGTTAACTTTGCCTTCCTTTCCCCGATAGAAATACTGTTGATTTCGTTGGATGCTCCCGTTCTTAGATCGCTGCCATCAAATAGATACCCTCTGGGGATTTTCAGGGTTAATGTATTTCCCAGGACGGTTGTTGTTTCAACCTTTTTGTGTGGCATTAGGTGATGCGTGAGAGGCTTTGTTTTGGCGTAAGTGTTCAGCAGTTGTTGTTGGTTATCTGTTTGTTTGTACTGAAGGGGGGGCTGACCGACAGAGTGCATAAATAGTCTCCTTATACTGATTTTTTTATAGACAGTTTTTTCGTTAAAGAGTTTCATTGGGGCGTAAGTACGTTACAGAATCGTACGTTTTTAATACATAGTAATCCCGTACACGAGGATGAAAATCTTACTATCAGGAAGAGCCATCTGCGATAGATTTTTGTCGCGCTGCTTTCAATTCTGTAGTGAGAAGTTAGACCATCGTTTTCTAATTTGCTCTCCTATACTGTGAAAATTCGTCAGTAGAAACACTCTGCCTTTTTCGTGTTTGGTGAAAATATGAATTCTGATCGTTCTCCTAAACCGGGTCATGTATTTGCCCTGCGGGTTGATCCTGATGATGAGTCATCAGCGGCTCCACCGGCATTGTCAACGGTTCATGTTTACGGTGAAAACCGGATCTGCATTACCGATAACCGTGGGTTTTCTACGCCCCGGGGGCGTAACCCGGAAGAGCTGGTGCTGGATGCCTCCGAGGGTTTTATTCCCCTATGGGAAGAAGGGGTCAATCTCCGCTGGCGTTTTAATGAGCATGCACTGAGTTTTTTTCAGCACCCGAACTCGGTGAAACGCACTGTCAGGAAGCTACTTTCGGAGGCTTTGCTGGGCTGGGGAGAGGCTGCGCCCGTTAAGTTCAGTGAGCGCTCGGATACCTGGGATTTTGAAATTGTGGTTAACCACGCCGATGACTGCAGTGAAAATGGCTGTGTGCTGGCCCGGGCTTTTTTTCCGGATTCCGGCCGACATCATCTGGAGCTTTATCCGGTGCTGTTTTCCATGAGCCGAAAAGAGCAGGTCAGTACGTTGATTCATGAAACTGGCCACATCTTTGGTTTGCGCCACTTCTTTGCGCAAATCAGCGAAACCGCCTGGCCCAGTGAGATCTTTGGTACCCATAACCCCTTCACCATTATGAATTATGGCGATAAATCTCAGTTGACCCAGGACGATGTTTCAGATTTGAAAAAACTCTATGAGGTGGTCTGGAGTGGTCGACTGACTGAGGTTAATGGCACGCCCATTGTTCTGGTGACACCTTACCATCATATGGGTCGTTATCACGAATCCTGGGAAGGGAGAGCTGCAGCCAGGATTTCTGCCCCCCGGAGGTTATAATTCCGAGAGACTCGGGTGCTGAAAGGCTCGATTAGCAAAGGGCGGAACTTTGTTATTGTTGTTATCTTGAGCCAGCGATAGTGTTTCAGTTTGTGCCTGCTGGTAAAGTCCTGATTAGCTCTTAAACGCTGTTTTTTGTTATCTTGGGGTATAAGGAACTGACTCTATTGTATACAATGCTGCCAGAACTCCAGCTAAGGACAGTTGCGAGAGTCGTACGTTTTTAATAAGTAATAATAATCCCGTAAGGGCACGATAATGACAATCTGGAGATCGTAATGGCGGTAGAGCGCACTTTATCCATTATAAAACCTGATGCAGTAGCCAAGAGTGTCATCGGTAAAATCCTTGTTCGATTTGAGCAGGCAGGGTTGAGTATTGTTGCCACCAAAATGCTTCATCTTTCTGGAGATCAGGCGGGTGGTTTTTATGCTGAGCATAAAGATCGTCCATTTTACCGTGATCTGGTCTCATTTATGACGTCAGGCCCGGTGGTTGTCTCTGTCCTTGAAGGGGATAATGCGGTAGCACTGCACCGGGAACTGATGGGGGCAACTAACCCCAAAGATGCAGCAGCAGGTACTGTGCGTGCCGATTTTGCTGAAACTATCGATGAAAATGCAGTCCACGGCTCCGATTCAACGGTGTCTGCGGAACGTGAAGTCGCCTATTTCTTCGAAGATCCGGAGATTTGCCCCAGGACGCGCTGACTGAAACAGGCTGTCACTCATTCGTGTGATGGCCCGGCAGTGTACGGGGCTGTGCGTATATATGTATATTGAGCCATCAGGAGGGAAGCCTTCTGATGGCTTTGAGGTATTAAGATGTCAGAATTGATCGAGCCATCTATCGATCAGGCCAGCGAACTTGCTGGCGAGCAATCAGGTGAGCAGGAAAAAGTCAACCTGTTAGGTCTCTCCCGTGCAAAAATGGAGGCCTTCTTTCTCAGTATTGGCGAGAAAAAGTTTCGTGCTGAACAGGTTCTGAAGTGGGTTCATCATCATCGTGTCGATAATTTCGATGATATGAGTAATGTCAGCAAGTCCCTCAGAGAGCGGCTCAAGGCCATTGCCGAGATTCGTGGGCCAGAGGTGGTCAGTAGCCATTTTTCTGAAGACGGTACCTGCAAGTGGGTAGTGCGTGTTGCCAGCGGAAGCTGCGTTGAAACGGTCTATATTCCCGATAATGGTCGTGGAACCCTGTGCGTTTCCTCTCAGGCAGGCTGCTCATTAGACTGCAGTTTTTGTTCTACCGGCAAGCAGGGGTTTAACTCTGACCTGACCGTTGCGGAAATTATCGGTCAGGTGTGGGTGGCTGCCCGATATTTTGGTAATGTGCCCGCCAAAATGGATCGCTCCATTACCAATGTGGTGATGATGGGTATGGGCGAACCATTAATGAACTTTGACAACGTCGTTGATGCCATGGATCTGATGATGGACGACCTTGGCTATGGGCTTTCAAAACGACGGGTGACGTTGAGTACTTCTGGCGTTGTTCCTGCTTTGAAGAAACTGAGTGGAGTATCGAATGTCTCATTGGCCGTCTCCCTCCATGCGGCTAATAATGAACTGAGAAATCAGCTGGTTCCCATCAACCGGAAGTATCCGCTGGATCAATTGCTGGAGGCTATTCATCATTACATGAACAGTTTGACGGACAGCAAGCGGGTGGTTACGATCGAATATACGCTGCTGGCTGGTATTAATGACCAGCCTGAACATGCTGAACAGTTGATTGCTTTGCTGAAAGACATGCCTTGTAAGTTAAACCTGATTCCTTTCAATCCATTTCCTCATTCGGGATATGAAAGGCCCAGTAATAATGCAGTGAGACGTTTTCAGGAAAGTTTGCAGCTGGCTGGTTTTAATGTCACCGTAAGAAAAACCAGAGGTGGTGATATTGCTGCCGCCTGTGGTCAGCTGGTTGGCGATGTGATGGACAAAACCCGTCGCAGTGAGCGCTACATAGCAGCCAGGCAGATCTAGGAGCCTGCTGGATCGAGACTGACCTGTTTTGTTGCGATAAATGGGTATGAAAATTTATCGAACCGAAGTTTCAAGTCCGACAAATACCTGAATTTATTTGAAGCACGTTTTATGTGGGGATGAGCATGGGGGGCAGAACGAAATCCATTGCATTACTGTTTTCTGTATCACTGGTACTGACTGGCTGTGTCACCACTGATGGTCAGCCTTTCAATGAAAACAGGGCAGTGGTGGATTATATGAACCTTTCCGTGGGGTATCTGGAAGCCGGTTATACGGCGAGAGCCGTTAAGCCCCTTGAGCGGGCTTTGGAAATCGAGCCCGATTCAGCCAGTGTACATGGTCTGTTGGGTGTTGTTTTTCAACGGCAAGGTGAAGATCGACTGGCAGAACAGTCATTTAACAGGGCGCTTGCCATTGATTCTGATGCCTCTGACATCCGTAATAATTTCGGCGCGTTTCTGTTATCCAGAAACCGTCTGGAAGAGGCTTATCGCCAGTTTGAACTGGCCTCTCAAGATGTTTCTTATGCCCGACGCAATCGCATCTTTGAAAATATGGGGAGAGTGGCTTTGCGGCTGGATAAGCCTTCACTGGCTGCTGAGAATTTCACCCGGGCTCTCCGCTTGAACAGCAATCTGCCAAGAGCGAATCTTGAGCTTGCTGCCATCTATAAAGATGAAGGTGACCTCCATAAGGCGTGGCAGTATTATCAGGCTTTTGATGTGGCCTCTGGACAGAACGCCCGTAGCCTGCTTTTGGGCATTGATCTGGCAACGGCAAATGGTGCTCAAAGCAAAGTGGCCAGTTATGCAATGCAGTTGGAAAGACTTTATCCCGGCTCTGCGGAGCTGAAGCAATATCGGAGTCGATTGGGGTATGAGTGATCAAGATATTCACTTGGAAGAATCCGGTCAGTCTGTTTCACCGGGTACCATACTGGCTGAGGCGCGAAACGCTCAGGGACTCTCCGTTGCGGAAGTTGCAGAGAGCCTGAAAATTACTGACACTTATGTTCGAGCCATTGAGGAAAGTACGTTTGATGTACTGCCCCAGTCGGCTTTTGTGCGTGGCTATATCCGCAACTATGCCAGGCTGGTTGGTCTTAGTGGAGAACAGCTGGTTAAAGAATTTGACCGTTATATTGGTCGTGATGGTGTTGATACTCCCCGTTTGAAGGGCACCCGAAAAGTGAACCCGCTGCGTGCGCACAGCGCCCCTTCACCGGTTCATGCACTGGCTCTGGTGCTGGTGGTTTCCCTTGGCGGTCTGAGCTATTACCTCTGGAATTATTGGTTGGATGCTGAGCCTGTTGCAGAGTTTGCGATGGTTGAAGAGGTTTCTGAATCTCCTGAGATAATTAACAGTAATGTTCAGGTGGCGCCGGTAGAGGTGGAAAAAACGGCTGAGGAATTCACTTCCACTACTGTCTCTGAAACAGTAGAGCCAGAACCAGCTGAAGAAGAGCCCGGGCAGATGGTAGAAGAGCCTGAGTTTCCACCAATCAATATTGAGAATACAGAAATCGTTGATGCCACAGCAGAAGATGCCGCGAAGATCATGGCTAAACTGGGCAAAGAACTCGTCATTGATTTCTCTGGTGATTGTTGGGTAGAGATCAAAGACGCTACCGGAGAAATTCTGGTTTCAACGGTGCAGAAAGCTGGAACCTCTATTAATCTGGATGTTTTCCCTCCTGTCAGTGTCCGTTTTGGCAATACCGCCGGTGTAGAGACTATCCTTTTGGATGGTAAACCGGTCTCAAAGCCGAATACCAGAACCCGGGTTGCCAGTGTTCTGTTGACTGGCAATGGTCAGGGATGAGTAAGCGCTCTTGATTTTACCCTTTCTGTGAATATATCCCTTATCCCATGGATCCTTTTTGATGAATGGGCTGTGGGATTGTCACAGAAAGGCGTTAACGGTTATAGTTGCCTGCTTTTGATTGCGAACCGCCATCTCTTCTATCCCGGACGAGCCGGGTGATGTTATGTGGTGTATATAGGTAGAGGGCATTAGAACTTGGGCAAACAGCTTCAAGCCATCCGTGGGATGAACGATATTCTTCCCGAACAGACGCCAGTCTGGCAGTACCTTGAGCAGCAGGTACGCTCAGTTCTGACCTCTTATGGTTATCAGGAGATACGGGTTCCTGTTGTTGAAAGCTCTGCACTGTTCAGCCGGGGCATTGGCACTGGTACTGATATTGTAGAGAAAGAGATGTACACCTTTGAAGATCGCAACGGTGACAAGCTCTCGCTTCGCCCGGAGGCTACTGCCGGGGTTGTTCGTGCCGGTATTCAGCAGGGTTTGTTTTACAATCAGATTCAGCGCCTCTGGACCTCTGGTCCAATGTTCCGCTATGAGCGGCCGCAAAAAGGTCGTTATCGCCAGTTTCATCAAATCAGTGTTGAAGCCTATGGTATGACGGGGTCTGATATTGATGCGGAGCTGATTCTGATGACCGCCAGATTCTGGCAGAAACTTGGTCTGTCAGAGCATGTGACACTGGAGCTGAATACTCTTGGGACACTTGAAGCACGTACCCGTTATCGTGAAGCCCTTGTTGCTTACCTCAAGGATTATGAAGCAGAGCTGGATGAGGACAGTCGACGTCGCCTGACCATTAATCCCCTGCGAATTCTTGATAGCAAGGATCATAAAACCCGGGAAATTATTGCTGATGCACCGGAGTTATTTGATTACCTGGATGAAGAGTCCAAAATCCACTTTGACCAGCTTAAGCAGATTCTTGATGAGGCAGGTATCGCCTACCGGGTGAACCCAAGACTGGTACGAGGTCTTGATTACTACGGAAGAACCGTTTTTGAATGGGTGACAGAGAGTCTGGGATCCCAGGGAACGGTGTGTGCCGGCGGTCGCTATGATGCCCTGGTTGAGATGCTGGGTGGCAAGCCCGCACCGGCCGTTGGTTTTGCCATGGGCATTGAGCGTCTGGTGTTGATGCTGGAAACACTTCAGCTGATACCGGAAAACGTTTCTAATCGTGTTGATCTCGCGGTAGTCGCTGTTGGTGATGGTGTCGGTCATAGAGTTTTGCCGGTTATAGAGCGTCTGCGTGATGCACTGCCAGACCTTAAGATTCTGATGAATTGCGGTGGCGGTGGTTTTAAGGCACAAATGAAGCGTGCGGATCGCAGTGGTGCTGCCTATGCTCTTATTCTTGGTGAAGATGAGCTGAAAGCAGGTGTGGTGACTGTCAAACCTCTGAGAACAGGTACTGAACAGCAGCAGATGCCAATAACCGAAGTCGCCGGATATTTGCAGAAAATATTATAGAATGCCGGTTTTCAGAAAGTCGCTTATTGGTTGAATAAGCACTCTGATAACGGTTTTCAGGAAAGAAGTCAGGAGTGAAGGGTGAGTTACCAATCTGATGAAGAGCAGGTGGAACTGCTTAAAAATCTATGGAAAGACTATGGTCAGCCTGCGGTGCTGGGTATTGCAATTACCCTGGCTGCAGTTTCCGGATACAAATACTGGCAGAAGATGCAGCATCAGACTATCGCTGAGGCTTCTTCGCTTTATCAGAATTTGCTGGATACATTGTCGGTTGAACAGCAGAACCAGTTTTCTGTTCCTCCGCTGTCGGAAGAGCAAAAAGCGACAGTCAATCATGTAGTTTCCTCGCTGAAAAACGATTATGCGGATAGCCAGTATGCTGCCTATGCAACGCTCTTTCTGGCTCAGCAGCAGGTTCAGGATAATCAACTGAGTGCTGCCCGTGCTTCTCTTGAGTGGGTTCTGGCGCAGAAACCAGTACCGGAAATCCAGACTACGGCCAGCGTACGCCTCGCCCGGGTGTTGTTGAGCGAGTCTTCCGGGAATGGTCAGCAGGTACTTGATATGCTGACAACACTGAATGCGGGCAAGTCTTATGAGGCTACCGTGGAGTCAGCAAAAGGGGATGCTTACCTTGCTTTGGGTGATCGAAAGCAGGCAGAAATGGCCTACCGGAAAGCAGTGGATTCAGCGCAGGAAAACGGTCTGAACCGTCCATTGCTGCAGCTTAAATTGGACGATCTGGCATCGCTTCCGCCTGCTGGTGATGAAAAGCGCGATGAAACACAGCCACCTCAGGAGGGGTAACGTAATGGAGAGGTTATTCAGGGGCTCTTTAATTCTTCTGCTGATGCTGGGGCTCTCTGCCTGCAGTCTTTTTTCATCGGATGACGAGGAGGTGAGAACGCCTAAGCCTCTCCAGACGATTGCTGAAGAAAAGGTTGAGCTGGTCAAGGTCTGGTCCAGAGGTGTCGGCAAAGGTGTGGGCAATCGTTTTGAAAGCCTGAAGCCTGCGATGGATGGCGATAAAGTCTTTGTCTCCGGTTCACAAGGTACGGTATTGGCCCTGGCGCGTGATACTGGCAAAGAACTCTGGAAGCGAAAGCTTGATACCCGGGTGGGTGGTGGTGTCAGTGCCAATGCCGGCATGGTGCTACTGGGTACACTGGATGGTGAAGTGATTGTCCTGAGTCAGGAAACCGGTGATGAGCTGTGGCGAGCCCGGGTGAGCAGTGAGATTCTCAGTGCTCCGGTGACCGACGGACTCTATGTTGCTGTTCAGAGTATTGATGACCGTCTGACTGTGCTTGATGCTGAATCGGGTAAGTATCTGTGGCGGCAAGAGGCACTTCAACCTGCTCTGACCTTGAGAGGATCTGCTTCGCCATTGATGTTCCGTGAGGCTGTTTTTACCGGTTTTTCCAGTGGTGAGGCCAAGGCTTTCCGTCTCGAAAATGGGGCACCCCTCTGGAGTTCGCGGGTAGCTGCACCAAAAGGCAGTACTGAGCTTGAGCGAATGGTTGATATTAAAGGCGCGCCACTGATTGTGGGTGACACGATTTTCTTTGTCAGCTTTCAGGGTAATGTTGCCGGACTGGATCTTTATACCGGCCGTGTCCGCTGGTCAAAAGAGTTGTCCAGTTATGAAGCCATGACGGAAGGTTTTGGTTCTGTTTATCTGAGCAGTGAAGACAGCTATGTCAGCTCTATTGATCAGAGAACCGGGGCATCTAACTGGCGTCAGGAAGATTTTGAGTTTCGTCAGCTGTCTGCACCGATTGCTTTCAGCAGCTATGTGGTAGTGGGTGATGGAGAGGGTTATCTCCATTTGCTGTCACAGGTTGATGGTAGTCAGGCAGGCCGTTTTAAAGCGGATTCTTCTGCCATTAAGGCGCAACCTCTTGTGGATGGTGAACTGATTCTGGTGTTGTCGGCTGATGGTGAACTGGTTGCTTTGAAGGAAAAAGCTTCTGAGTAAATGGCGAACAGCTGTTCACTCATTTCATTGTTTCAGAAAGCTGTCGGGCTGAACTCTTAATCGGGTTCAGCCCGTTTTCAATTTCGGTTTTACTGATTTTCATGCAGTAACCGGCGCATTAAGGGAAGTGGCAAGCCAGAATATACCGTTCTTTGCCACGGAGGCACGGAGACACAGAGAAAAGAACAGCTTTTAAAAGCTCTTCTCCGTGCCTTTGTGTCTCCGTGGCGAAAATAAGCGGGTATCTTTTAAAGTGCAGCTTCCCTAACTGCGCATTTTGTAATTTGTGGTAAATCTTATGGTACCTGTAATTGCCCTGGTGGGCAGACCCAATGTGGGTAAGTCCACGCTGTTCAACCAACTGACTCGCTCCCGGGATGCTTTGGTTGCCAATGTGGCCGGATTAACCCGTGACCGAAAATACGGTGAGGGCAAGGTTGGCTCACACCCATACATTGTCGTTGATACCGGTGGTATTTCCGGGGATGAAGAGGGGATTGACTCAGCGATGGCTGAGCAGTCTCTGCTGGCCATTTCAGAAGCGGATGTCGTGCTGTTTCTGGTGGATGCCCGTGCTGGTTTGACCGCTGCCGATGAAATGATTTCCTTGCATCTTCGCAAGCAGGGGAAGAAATATCACCTGGTGCTGAATAAGGTTGACCGGATTGATGCTGAGCAGGCTGAAACTGACTTTGCTTCTCTGGGCATTGCTGGTGCTTATCATATTGCCGCCGTTCACGGTCGTGGCGTCAGTAGCATGATTGATGACGTTCTGCTGGCGTGTACCGATGGTGAGTCGGATGAGTCGGATGAGGCTTCGGTCAAGCCCCGGGGAATCAAGATTGGTATTGTGGGCAGGCCGAACGTTGGTAAGTCGACACTGGTCAACCGTATGCTGGGTGAAGATCGTGTGGTGGTCTACGACGAGGCGGGAACGACTCGTGACAGTGTTTATATCCCTTATGAGCGATTTGGTCAGGATTACACGCTGATTGATACTGCCGGCGTTCGTCGACGTGGCAAAGTCTCTGAAACCGTCGAAAAATTCTCGGTGATCAAGGCGCTGCAGGCCATTGAAGATGCCAATGTGGTGGTTCTGGTTCTGGATGCCCGTGAAGGTATTGTTGAGCAGGATCTTCATCTTCTGGGTTTTGTGCTGGATGCTGGCCGTGCCGTAGTCCTTGCACTGAACAAGTGGGATGGCATGGAGGAAGAACAAAAAACCAACGTTAAGATAGAGTTGAAGCGTCGTCTTGGCTTTATTAACTACGCCCGAATCCACATGATTTCGGCTAAACATGGTACGGGTGTCGGTAACCTCTACGATTCCATTGAAGAGGCTTACAAGGCAGCCACCAATAAATTGTCAACCAACCGCCTGACCCGAATTCTTGAGGATGCTGTCAAAGAGCACCAGCCGCCCATGGTCAATAACCACAGGGTTAAGCTGCGCTACTGTCATGCGGGGGGGATGAATCCGCCGACGATTATTATTCATGGTAATCAGACCGAGCGGGTTCCCGCCGCTTATCGTCGTTATCTGGAAAATACCTTCCGCAAAGTGCTGAAAATTATGGGTACTCCCATCCGGATAGAATTCCGTTCCGGTGATAACCCTTATGCTGACAGTAAGGAAGTAGACGAGCGGCAGGCCCATCGTAAGCGCCGGGTTGAAAAGACAGCTCAGTTCGCTAAAGAGAAGCGTAAAAAACGCTCCTGAATGTCGGGAAATTAATTGATGAAAAACAATCTGTTCGAGAATATTCCTGAGAAGCTGCCTGAAGAGTTATTTGAAACACTTCTGGCGTCTGGAGATATTAAAATCGAGCGGATTGTTTCCCATGGTCATACCACTACGGAAGGGGAGTGGTATGACCAGTCTCTGGATGAGTGGGTTCTTCTTTTGAGTGGCTCGGCAGTACTTGAGTTTGACGGGGGTAAGGAGTCAGTCTCCCTTAAACCCGGCGACTATATTTTACTACCTGCTGGCCTCAGGCATCGGGTAGCCAGAACTGAGTCAGGCGCAGACAGCGTCTGGCTGGCTATTCACTTTAATCACAGTGCTTAGGGTAGTGGTATTGTAGAAAGTACCAGTCCTCTGTCATTCCCGCGAAGGAGCCTGTCGCAAAAGGTAGATTAAGCTTTGAACCACAAAGACACAAAGGCACAAAGAAAAGAAGGGTCTGGTTTGTTCCATGGGTAGCCTGAGAACAACCAAAAAAACTTTGTGTCTTTGTGCCTTTGTGGTTCCCTTCTTTTAGGGCTTTTGCGACAGCCTCGCAGGCGGGGAAATGATGACGCCGACGGTATAAATCGGCTTTTAAGATCTTTTGCGACAACCTCGCCTAGTACTTCGTCTTTCCATACTTGATATATAGTAATGGTCATTTCGCTGATTTATTTGACTGATTAATTAGTCAGCCACAAAAAAACTGATCATTCCTGATTTCAACAAAAAAAAGGCTATTTTTCTTCGCAAACATGTT
>NZ_JAVRMB020000233.1:0-21173 GCF_031844845.1 Endozoicomonas sp. | reverse complement strand
CCGATATTCTGACCCTGGTTTTTTCATTTTCCAGGAACATTACCTGCTCAGTGAGCATCCGACTGAAGTAATCTCAGTGATGTTTATTATGAGTCATTTTTTCGAAGATCTATCATTGATGCTTTTGCTGGCAACAGAAAGAGGACGAATCAGCGAAAACGACACTTGACGGTTATAGGATGGGGACAACTGCGGGCCGGGTCTTGAAATTTGCATAATAGTGGCACGATGAAAGACCGGATCACAGATTTCTTCCATTAAGCGAATCAGACATACAATGCAGCGGATATGGCATAGCTGGAGCCCTTAAGTGCAGATAAAATAAGCAAATACACGGTTAGGTCTTGAAATTTTCATGGCTGCAAGATTAAAGACCAAACCCAGGATGTTTGTTCCTGGTAACAAGAGCTACACACGCTGTTTCGATATATGCGCACCCAAGCACTTTGTTAATAAGTGAAAAGCGAAATGTGATGGGCGGGTAGTGTAATTTTTGGTTAGCCGAAAGCTTCGGTTGACACAATGCAAAAAGAAAGACCAGACCCTGATTTTCTCAACTAAACCAACCAGGATTTTAGTCTTTAAAATTCATCAAAAAGCATCGGGTTTATAAAAAACACTTAATACCCGTGTAGCCCGTCTTTCATATAGGAAACCACTAGCAAATGATCACCAGCCCATTTAGCTTTATGTCTCTTTTAATGCTTTTCATCACAGTGGTCCTCTACTGTGAGAAAAAGCTGCAACTCGGCCTGTTTAAAGTGGTTCCTGCACTCACCTTCATCTATTTCGGCGGCATGATTGGTGCCTCCCTGAAGGTATGGCAACTCACTCCTGAAGTCAGTAGCTTTATCGGCAGCCTGAAATATTACCTACTGCCTATGATGCTGTTCCTGCTGCTGCTGAAAAACGACATCCGTGACGTATTTAAACTGGGACCCAAACTGATGGGTTCTTTCCTGGCCGTCGCTGCCAGTGTTGTTGTGGGCTTCATCGTTGTATTTAGCCTATTCCAGTCCAAATTTAATACCGATGCCTGGCAGACATTCTCCATCCTGTCCTCGTCCTGGATTGGTGGCTCTACTAACATGGCTGCAACCCAACAGGGTCTGGGTGTTGCTGATGGTTCACAGGCACTGACCTACGCATTCCTGATGGACAACATCTGCGCTTCTTTCTGGTTGATTCTGATGATCTCCTTTGCGCCCATGCGTAAAGCGTTCAACCGTTTCTCCGGTGCCAATAGTGATGACGTTGACCAGATCATTCAGACTATTAACCATAACGCTGCCGAAAAAGAAGACAAGCGTGGCTATGAGTTCATGGACTTTATGCTCACCCTGGGTCTGGGTCTGGCGGTGGCCGGTGCGGTACTGGTTCTGGGTAAGCAGGTAGTCAACCCCGGCAACCTCACCGACGACAGTTTCCTGTCTGGTCTGCGTGGATTCTTCAGCGGCAGTGGCTGGGTAGTTATTCTGGCCACTATCGCCGGCATTCTGGGCAGCACTACTCCTTTGAACAAGGTTAAGGGTACTGATCATGTGGGTAGCGTACTGCTGTACGTTGTCGTTGGCCTGATCGCCAGCTCCACTGACTTCTCTACCATTGATTTTGGTAACGCCGCATTCTACGTACTGGCCGGTTTCATGATTCTGGCTTTCCATCTGATGGTTTTGCTGATTATGGCCAAAGTCTTCAAACTGGACCTGTACATTTGTGGTATCGCCTCTCAGGCCAACATCGGTGGTGCAGTATCTGCTCCGATCCTGGCAGGCACATATGACAAAGCCCTGGTACCTGCGGGCCTGATGATGGGCATATTTGGTTCTGCCATTGGTACGGTCACAGCACTGATGCTGGCCAAGGTTCTGATGGTTATGTAATCACTGCCTGAACAAGCATTCTCCTGCATCTGTGGAGAATGCCTGAAAGCCGGAATTGCGAAAGTGATTCCAGAACGCGAATCTGGAGTCAGGTCTTTCATTTTGCATAACTAACGTCGTCTACCACATGAAAGCCTGGACAGGTTCTGTCGTTTTGCATTCCAAAAATAGACAATCCCTGGTTTGTTCATGCTAATGCAAAAAGAAAGACCTGACCCCAGACTTTGCCAGATAAACAAAACAGCAGAGACATCGAAAATGATTTTACTTAACAATTGCAAAGGTTCAGACATCAACGCACACGGTTCTGATTATTCGATGAAGTTCTCTGAGCATTACGCACCAAACAAAAACCGAATCAAAGTAGGTAGTAGTGCTGTAATTGTTCGTTTCATCGAAGATGGCTTATATGAGAAGAAAGTAATCAAGATTACTGAGCTCGGAAGAGCAACTGAAGACGGCGTATTGTTAGTAACAGTATTCGGAGATGTGCATTCATCAGAAGTGATGACCAAGGCTGAGCTCACCAAAGATAAGTTCACTGCCAAGTTCTTCGATAAGAATGGCAGATTCAAGCAGCGTTCAGTGATCTAAATAAACGTTGTCAGACAAGGAAGGCAGAGTGATAATTATATTGAATCAATCAATCAATCAGAACGAAAAAACTGGCGTCAGGTATTTAATATCGCAAATAGTAACCTGCGACGATGGTTATTCAAGAAGAAAGACTTGGCCTCGGTTTCCAAAATCAGGAGTAGGGTATGGATGAAAGAGTAAAGAGAATCAGCACTCCAGAAAAATGTGAGATTTTCATTAAGAATGCCCTTGCAAGAGACAATATAGAATTGGCAAATCAAGCAAGACTGAGGGCCGTTCAACTACGTGCTGAAAAATATGGAGCAGATACTCTTGTAGAGAAAGAAGCTTTAGAAGCTATCTTCGCATATGAAACAGTCTTAAGTGTAAAAAATGGGAAGAAGACCCGCGCAACTCGAACATGGCAAATGATCGAAAGACGTGGAATCATTGAAGCGATTGAGAGAGCTGTAAATCGCTCATCTGAAACTCAAGGTTACAGAGCATTAGTTGAAATGAACTTAGGGAGTCGCTCTTTTGAGTCCGTAATTCTCCGCCATCCAGAAGTTTTTTCAGATGAAGCAATAGAAATATCAAAAACTCGAGTTACAGAGTGGGCTCGCACATAACGAATAAGCTCTGGGTCAAAGCCTCTTCATATGGTTAAATTTATGGATGTCATATTTTTTTGATATTTTTTTATTGGCCATTGTCATACCTCGAATTACACCGCAGGTATATTAATAGTACATATGTGCATCTCATGCCATCGCCCTGTATTTATCCGTGAGAGGCGCGGTTCATGCATTTTTTCAGTTCTTTCCCTTTAGCGTATTTCCATCAATGCCGATGAATCTCTTTGCAATTCTTCTGAAAATGGCCGGATGGGGAATGATGAGCATTGATATACCTACAAAAGACCGCCCTGAGTGGGCTGAAATGGCGCAAGGTCAACACGCCATGAAAAAATATGTCCTGCAGCTACAAATAGACAGGATCAGTAAAAAGATGGCAGCCAATGAGATGACCGTCGACGAAGGTGTGGAGTACCTCTACGAATACTTTTGCAAATACCCAAAAGGTTTCCGACGTGATCTTGAGGAAATTTTCAAAAGCTGGTGAGACTTAAACAAACTGAATAGTTGATCGTCAAAGGATTTGTCATGATAAAACTACAGTCTTTAGAGGAAGTCACCCAGCTGATTAATGAGGGCAGATTGTTGTCCCTGGCGGGGGATGAACGGATTCTGTCAAAACTCCCAAAGGGACAGTGGCTGGCAGGTAGCACCCCCTATTTTATGGATGAGCAGCAGGGCAAATTCGAGCAGGATGCCATTTATGTGGATGACTTCTCGGATTTTGCTTTGGACCAGAAAATCATGGTCTACACCCCGGATACCATCGCAACTATCACACAGAATCGCTTTGAGAACGGTTTTACCTTTTTGGTCATCCCGGCCTTTTCCCAGTTACACGCCGACTATGCGCTGCATGCTGGTGACTTTGAGAACATCTATGACAGTCCGATTCTGGGTTGGGTCTCAGGGGTTAACCTGAACTCGGAAGATACACCCATCGTATATAATGGGCTGACGGGTGAACCCTCATCCGAGTTTGCTGTGGCAATGCACATACAGATTCCAGAGGGAAAAATGGCTCAACTGGAGATTCTCAATATTCACAGTCAAGATCCCAATAGTCCGGTTATTGAGTTTGAGGAAGACAGTTTTAACGCCCGTGAATGTCTGATTAATGGTGAAAGGCAAAACTTCGCCCAGTACATCAGTAATAACAAAATTGATACCAAAACACCCATTACCTGCGACTACTCTGGCGCTGTGATCAATGTCAGCGTGAAAGCGGTGAATACGGAAACCGGTCAGGTAGACTTCTATGCTCCAGTCTTCAGAGGTCGGCAGTATAAGTTTGCCAACCCCGTGGAGAACTACGCTGAGGAATTTGCCAGACAATTGCCAAAAGAGGACAGTAACCAGGGGTTCTCCTGTAACTGTATTTTGAATTTTCTCTATGGCGAACTGGAAGGTAAAAAAGCGGGTTTTCCAGGGCCGATCACTTTTGGTGAGATTGGCTACCGATTACTGAATCAGACCATGACCTATCTGAAAATTGTGGACATCGATTAATTGACTTCCTGGAACCGTCTTTGGCAGAATTCGTTTGTTTCTGCCAGTTTCATTTCTATTTGCCACTTCCAAAAACAGAGGCAAGCAGTCAGAAAAATAAGGAACAGAAAGGAGAAGGACGTCCATAAATTGACTAATCATAAAAGTTGAACCAACGTTTTACTGAAGATTTTACCCTGGGAAACCAGGGTCGCGTCTTGAATCTTGAATTTATTCAAAAAGAAAGACCTGCCCAAGTTTCACATCTAAACTGCAATGACTGACTAACCACTGTTAATGTTAATAGCGAAGCATGACTGGAAAAGGACGTGAGTTTGCAACGGTACCGATTAATCCGAGGGCTGTTTTCAGGCGGTTTCGTAAATAAAACGCGATGCCCGGGTTTGAAGCAGGTATAAAAAAGCATGACACCCCCCGCTTCTTCTGCTACGGATAAGCAGTTATACGCGATGCCCGCGTTGTAGGTGTCGTGTGATTTATGTAAAAGCGTTCGGCAGACAGGTAAAAGACCATCTACTTTTATTTAACTGCTGTCACTATTTACTCTAGTATCCCCCTATGAATACACACTCATTTTTTCACGGCCTGATCACATCCATTGGATCGTTACTGATTACATTGACTTATGCTCAGGAACCGATCACCAGTATGGAGTGCGGTAGCTGCTCGACACTGATCAGCTCTATTCAGGGGACGGGGCCATCAAGCCCCCTTATTCCGGACGGTTCACAGGAGTCAGCCCAGGTCGTTGTTGAAGGGATTGTCACAGCCAATGCTCCCCAGCGACTGAACGGTTTTTTTATTCAGGAGTCTCTGGCCAATGAAGCCGCTGATTCCAGGGCATCTGAAGGGTTGTTTGTCTATAACGAACGGCCCGACCTTGAACCGGGTGATCGCGTGAGAATTCGTGGCACGGTTCGTGAGTTCTATGGTCAAACCCAGTTGACTCCCGAAGACATCAAGTTATGTGGAAAAAATTCGCTCCACGAAGTACGCATAACGGCGCCACGCAAAGGGGTAAAACTGCAGGATCTGGAACGGTATGAAGGGATGCTGGTCAACTTCAGTGGCTCAAACAAACTGACCGTCACCAGAAATTACAGTTTTGACTATGCTTCCTACCGAAACAATATGGAGGTCAGCCTGGGTGGCCCCCTGTTCAAGCCAACGCAGCTTCACCCTCCCCTTGGCAATGGGGCAATGAAGCTTGCCAATGCCAATAACCAAAACAGAATAACCATAATAACGGATGAAAAAAAACAGTCTGATGGCCGGATCAGCTACTATCCGGCACTGGGTCCGTATGTCCACTATATACGTGTGGGTGACACCATCGAAGACCTGACCGCTGTCGTTCTTTACCGCTATGGCCGGTATGAACTCCTGCCCACAGCAGACATTGACACCTACGCGTTCAACCATAGTTTTTCTGACCGGGAAGGTTGGCCCAATCCTCACCCGCAAGGTGAGATCCGCATTGCCAGCTTTAACGTGCTGAACTACTTCAATACATTACTTCCCGGCCACAACGATAATCCGTTGGGGACTAACCGTGGGGCACAATCCCTTGATGAATTTATGTTGCAACGGGACAAAATTGTTGAGGCGCTAACCCGGATAGATGCCGATATTATCGGTCTGATGGAGTTGGAGAATAATGGCTTTGGTTCCGGAAGTGCAATTGATGACCTGGTGAACACCGTTAATCAACGTTTGCCATCATCAGAACGCTATGCGGTTGTTAGTGCCCATGGTGTTACCACCATCGGCAGTGATGCCATTACGGTCGGGCTGATCTACAAACCAGACAGGGTAGACCTGAAGGGCGGAATGCACATTCTGCCGATGCCGGAGCAAAGCTTTACCCTGATCAGCACGGATGGGGAAGAAGTCGATCTGGTAAAATCAATGCGCCCCTCAATCCTGCAGGCCTTTCGTGATAATGCAACGGACCAGACGCTCACCGTGATCGTCAGTCATTTAAAATCCAAGGGCTCAATGTGCTACGAGGACTACATGGAATACGCGGATGAAGATGGCAAGGTTCCCCTGGATGGCACAAAGATTAAAAAAGGAAGCAAACCTTCCGCACCGGATTACCAGGATGATCTTCAGGGAAGCTGTAATGAACTACGGGTTGCGGCGGCAAAACATCTGGGCGACTATCTCGGCAACTCAGGTCTCAGTAAATCCGGTCATTTTCACGACGACCACCATCTTCTGTTGATCGGTGACTTCAATGCCTATGGCGAGGAAGATCCCATACGGTTGTTGACGCAAGGGAAGCGAATGAAACAGCCGGTGGTCACATCAGCCCATACCCGGGTCAATTGCCAGGATGTTCCGGACGGTGTTTTGTTGAGTGGCTATGGCCTGGTCAATCTTGCCAGCTTAAATCACGGGGAAAATAGTTTTTCGTACTCCTATGATGGTGAGCTTGGGGCATTGGATCATGCCATTGCCAGCAAAGCACTGGCAGGAAGTGTGAGCAATATTCAGGAGTGGCACATCAACGTCGCTGAAAATTCCCTTTTTGAGTACACCTCCAAATATTCTGGTGATCTTCCCAAGGATCAGGGCCCCTTCAGCTCGTCGGACCATGACCCCTTGATCGTTGACATTGATTTGAGCCAGTAGCCCTTTTTTTGCTATGCAAAGCTATCAATGCGCCTGCAGGAAGCAATGAAATACCGTACTCAGCACAAGTGGATAACCAGCCTGAAACCCCCACAGATTCGGGCAAGGAGAGGTTTCTCCACATGCGGCCAGATCCGTATGCATTCCCACGCAGAGCATGGGAACGAGGGTGAGTGGGAGTCTATCTCGAGCAGTGGATCCCGGCCTGCGCGGGGATGACAGTGTGTAGCGGGATGACGATTGGGAGTTAATTCTCCCTTTTGCGACAGCCTCGAAGGCAGGAATGACAGTGGTATATTCTTGATTGAAGTTTCCCTGACCAGCTACAGTTGATCGGATTACAGACCCATTGGAGAAACAAGTGAAAGCTCTATTTATCCATGGTAATGGCGGTTGCACCGCCTCTCATCACTGGTATAAATCCGCCGCCAGAGAACTTTCAACATTGGGTCTTGAGGTAATTCTTGAGACTTTTCCCGATAATGTCATTGCCCATAGAGATATCTGGCTGGATTTTATGGAAAAGCAGCTGGGCGGTGACAGTAAGGTTATTCTGATCGGCCACTCTTCCGGCGCACTGGCTGCCATGCGCTATGCCGAAACCCATTCCCTGATTGGCAGTGTACTGGTTTCAGCCTGTCATACCGATCTGGGTGACCCAACAGAACAAGCCAGTGGCTTTTATGATACGCACTGGCAATGGGAAGCCATAAAAGCCAACCAGCAGTGGATTATTCAGTTTCACTCGGAAGATGACCACCTGATCCCGGTAGAAGAGGCAAGGTTTGTGCGTGAGCAACTGACCCCGGAATATTATGAATTCAAGAACAGAGGCCACTTTATGGGCAGTGATTCAGGAGGAAAGGATTTTCCGGAACTGGTAGCAGCGATAAAGCAGAAACTCCAGGAAAGGAACGCCCTGAGCCAATTAGAGACACAAGACGTTTTTACAAGAACCAGGACTTAGGTGCGATAAAGCACCTTTATCACATGCCAGCCAAATTTGGTTTTGACTAAATGGGGTGTCAGCAGTTCACCAGTAAAGCAAACCTGGTCAAAAGCCGGCACCATCTGACCTTTTTTAAACTCACCTAAACTTCCGCCTTTTTTACCGGATGGGCAAGTAGAGTGCTTCTTAGCCAGAACATCAAATTTGGCGCCTTTCTTGAGCTGTTTGATAATATCTTCGGCAAGCTCTTTGTGCTTGACCAGAATGTGCAATGCAGCTGCAGTATATGCCATTTTGAAGCCTGTCAGTGATAGATCTAAAGAGCCATTATATCTTTCAAACCTGAGAACAGGCCAGTTATTGCCTGAAGTGCAATAGGCCAAATACGCCAGATACGGCATAAATTCTCAATGAGGCCTGGCCAGGCATCCACCCTACTCCATTTGCAGTATGTGACACCTGCCGGGATTGACAAAAATGGGTCAAACAGCCATGAGCCGAGAATGCAGTCTCTTCAAAAAACCTACGGGTCTATTAAGGGGAACAGCCATTCTCAAAATGAAAAATAATAAAGACGGCAGTGAACCTTTCTTATGACGACCGAAAACAATCTTCCTGAGCCCGTAGTGCTTGGCAAAGTCCTGGTGACGGGTGGTGCTGGCTTCCTTGGTAAAAACCTGGCCAGAGTTCTGCTTGGGCGTGGGTATCAGGTTCGGGTCTTTGATCTTGCCCAATGTGACCTTGAACACCCCAATCTGGAAAAAATTCAGGGAAATATCTGTGATAAAACACTGGTGACCAAGACCTGTGAGGGCATTGATACTGTTTTTCATACCGCTGCCGTCATTGAAATTCGTTCGACCAAAGTCGTTAGTCAGCAAGTCAAAAAACTTTCTTATGATATTAATCTTGGCGGCACCCGGAATATTATTGATGCCTGCCTGACTCAAGGTATTAAGCGACTGGTTTATACCAGTTCAAACAGTGTTGTAATTAATGGTCAACCTATTGCCAATGGCAATGAAGCCATGCCCTATGTGGACGGTTTCCGCGACCTTTATACGGAAACCAAAGTCAAGGCCGAGCAGCAGGTATTGGCAGCCAATGGCAACAACGGACTTTATACCTGTGCCATCCGCCCCAGCGGTATCTGGGGGCCAGGTGACCAGACCATGTTTAAACTGCTGATCAAAGAGTTAATCAGCGGTTCCTTTAAAGCCCTGGTGGGTGATGGTAATGCACGACTGGATAACTCTTATGTTCACAACCTGATTCACGGCAAGCTATTGGCTGCGAGCCAACTGAGCAAGCATGGAAATGCCTCTGGCCAGGCCTATTTCATCAATGATGGTGAACCCATCAATATGATGGAGTTTTCCCGGCCACTGGTCGAGCAACTGGGTTACCCTTATCCCAAAACACGAATTCCCTACCCGCTGATCAAGACGGTTATTTCAGCATGGGAGAAGCTGCACCAGTGGTTTAAGGTGGGTGAACCGCCGCAGTCAACACTGGCTCTTGAGCGAATTGGTATTGATAACTTTTTCAGTATTGACAAGGCTCGCCGTGACCTGGGCTATGAGCCACTCTATACATCAGAAAGTGGTATGCACGAAGCAATGCCTTATTATCAGGAGCTGCATCAAAAAATGAAAGAGAAAACCGCCTGACCCTTCGTTAAGTCAGTCAGTTACTATCCCTGAGAGCCCGTTTCATGCGGGCTACCATTAAGACACTGAAAAAATCATGCAGAATCCAGTCTGAGATATTGACTGACAGGAACATTATTAACAAGCCGTAACCTTCCTCAATATTTCATTATAATCTTCTTCGGAGGCTGTTTTAAATAAACAGAGATAACTCCTCCCAAGTGGCAGGTTTCGGTCAGTCACATTCAAAGCAATCTCAGGGCGTTTTCATCATCATACTTATTCCAACCATCCCTGGTTTTATCGGGATAGTAAATGCCTGTCTCCTTTTCAAAAAACCATACGACAACATATCCTTACCATTAGTCAGCGCACCGGGAAGTCCATGTCTCCTGAGATGCCGCCTCTTCATTGCAACCGTCATCCTCTGTCACTGAGGATGTCAGTGAATAAATTGAAAAAGGCCTGTGGATGTCGAACTGACAATTAAGTTCCAGTCTGTTTGAATCAATATCTATAGAAGTTACATAAACAGTCGCCCCGTTAATGGAAGGAAACTTGCAATTTCCGCTTATTTTTTGTGATACGGGAACATTAGGATCAAGTACAACAGACGAGCCTGTTACAACATATGTATGGGCTACTGGTAAATACCCGCCTATATGAACATTATCATTGGTAGCTCCCCAGTTATATTGATACCTGTGAGAATGACCTGGGTCTAATAACCTTCCGGCACAAACCTGACCATGAGAGTACTCCCTGTGCAGGCATCCCAGTGCTGTCCAGACAACGGCTATGGTTTGGTCTGTTTTATTGACCACCGTCGATTTATTGATGGCATAAACTGGTGAGATAGAAAGACAAAAAATACATCCAAGCAAATTCATTTTATTTAAAGTCATGGGAAGATCTCTACACTGGCAGTTAATTACATAGACAGGAATACACTTTGTTTTTCAGGAACTTTTGAAAACCAGACAGTTGGAAAACAACTATAGTCGTTTTTTCAACTGCCGGACGATCAGGTAGAGGGACTGCCGGGGGGCGATTTACCTGGCGGCGACCACCTCTGGCGATGAAAGTGAGCAAATCATCTTTTCCGGATTTCTGTTCGCAATTCCTGAAGCTCAGCTGACAAGCATCATTTCTCTGGAAGGCAACGCCTGAGTGTCCCAATAACTTTCTTATCAGGACGCATTTCCCTGTATTTTTTTGTATGGGACAACATTACTGTTAAATACTGTGAGGATTTCTATTCTCAGGATGGGCTTGATACCCCTGAGGAAATAGACCGTTACTTTTTCAACAGGCTTCTGGAGGGGGATGGCTGAATTTATAGTTTTTTAAACGACATTGTTTTTTTAATCTACAATACTTTTTGTCTTTTATCTTCTTTTTGATATTCGATGCTATAGCTGTGATTTTTTTTAGATCAAAAATGGCAGTTTGGTAATAAATTGAATAGATCAAATGTAATAACGAAGAGGTCCTGGCGTGATTAGAACAATTTCAATGGCTCTTTTTATATTTTTTTCTGTTTTTTTATCAACGGCAACACAGGCTCAGGTTAGTCAATATGAGCTAAAACAAATGACTGAAAAACAAATTATAGAAGAGATAAAAAAGATAAAAATGCAATTAAACAAACTGGAAGAAACCGGGCAAATCAGTACCGCAACAGCCATTACGGTTTCCAGTATTCTTGCAACTGTGGTGGTCGGAGTGATTCATTCCGGGCTGGTACACTACTTCTTCCCGGGCAGCTATGTATTCTATGGCCAGATGGCAACAACTCTGAACTACGGCCTCCCTCAATATATTAATGCAATGCTTTTAGGAATAATCAATGCAATTATACCCGGTACAGCGATCGGGCTGCTTCTGGCCGGCATGGATTCCAGTGATGAAACCAGCCCCAGACTCCCGGTCAGTGAATCATTCTGGATAGGCGTAAAAAGTGCTCTATCATCCACTGGTCTCTGGGTTATGGGTGTGGGTGGTGCGTATCTGATCAATCGGTTTGTTTATGATGGAGTTTGGGCTGCGTCATCTATGAACTATCTTGCTCTGGGTCTTATCCCGTTAAATGCTATCGCTCTGTACTATAACATCGTTACCCACCGCAAGGATTTAAAACTCAAAGCGCTGAACCTTGAGCATCGCCTGACTGAAGCAGAGGAGGTTTTGAATATGCGCGAAAGTCAGATTGAATATGACAGTCTGGAGAATGAAGAGTCGACGTTGGATGAAAATGATCTTGACGCTGACTCGGAGGATTATCAATACATGGAAGAATATGATCAATATGTGGAGGAAGACTATCAAGCAGGCCCCCCTGCCTATATTTGAAATACCATAGATACTCTGGGTCAGATGTAGAGATAAAAAAGCCCGGATGACCGGGCTTTTTTATCAATTTTCTCCCTGTCAGGCTTCAGGGTTGTCTGAGTCTCTTATACGTTCCTGTCGTTGTTGCTCTTCAGCCAGGGCGGCCTTGATTTCTTCCATTACTGAATCAACATCTGCTGCTTTTTCAACCTCCTCGAAGTGGCCGGTCAATTCAGTCTCCGGAGTCAGTTCACCCTCCTCATAGAGTGCCCACATCTCTTTGGCATACCGGTTATTCTGTAAATCTGGCGCGAAATGGGCGTAGTAATCCGTGATGTTCTGTATATCCCTTGTCAGCATTGCACGCGCATTGTTGTTGGCGGATGCATCCACGGCCTGGGGCAGGTCAATAATGACCGGGCCATACTCATCCACGAGCACATTGAACTCAGACAGGTCGCCATGAATCAGGCCAGCACAGAGCATCAGCATCACGTAACGCATAACGGTGGCATGGTCTTCCCGGGCCTGCTCTGCTGACATGGTCACTGCGCCCAGTTGTGGGGCTACCTGACCTTCATCATCAGTCACCAGCTCCATCAGCAGGACACCGTCCAGACAGATATAGGGCTGAGGCACTCTTACGCCAGCCCTCGCCAGGCGGAACAGGGCGTCTACCTCGGCATGCTGCCAGATCTCTTCCTGGTGCTTACGGCCAAATTTGGAGCCTTTTTCCATGGCTCGCTGTCGTCGACTGTTGCGTTCTTTACGACCCTCCTGATACTGGGCTGCTTTTTTAAAGCTGCGCTTGGCTGCTTCTTTATACACTTTGGCGCAGCGGATGTCGGATCCGCAACGTACCACAAAGACGTCGGCTTCTTTACCACTCATTAGCTGGCGGAGTACTTCATCCACCAGACCTTCATCAACCAGGGGCTGTATTCGTTTCGGGGTTCTCATAAGGAACTTTTTACCTTATTTGTAAACCCGATGGAATAGCGTTTTTGGAAATAATGATGGAAATGGCGCAAGTGCACCTTCTGGTTTGTGTGCTCCGGGACGGTTTTTAGTCATCATGTTGTGGGAGCATTACGGTAACCGGTTCATTTTCAGCGCCAATAAAGGTGACGATCAGGTCGCAGGGGGTTTCACTGACACAGCGGCCATTGTGGGGGGTATTCACTAGCTCATAGATGGCCTGATCGGTTTCGTAGTGGTTTTTCCTGCCGCTTTCCATGGTGACTTCCATGGTTCCGGAGATGACATAGGCATAACCGGGATGGGGGTGGTAGTGCCAGCCGGTCCCGGCCCCTGGCAAAGTGTGAATTCTCAGTGTTGTTACCAGAGGCTTGTCAGTATCTGGGTACTTAATAGGGCTATTATCATCGGTTACACTCTGCACTTTGATGGTTTTAACCTGAAGCTTGCCATCGTATAGTTTTTCTTCATCAGGGCAGGCATACAACGCCGCGCAACCAACGGCCATAACAAGTGGGAAAACACATCTGAGCATGGGGAACTCCTTGAGAAAGACTCTGATCATAGACACCCGCCTGATCATAGACACCTGTTCTCTGGGTAAGTTCATTTGTAGCTTTTTTATAATGGTTCGTCGCGATGTTCGTATCATAACTGCCTGAGACTTCGCAAAAGGGAGAATTAACACCCAACCGTCATCCCCGCGAAGGAGGCTGTGTTTGCAGGCAGTTATACCGATGCCGGTAAGTTGTTCAGAACAGGCTGGTGGTAATGTTACTGACCAGTTGCTGCAGCAGTCGGGTCCGGGCTTCCAGTGTTGCCCAGGCAATATGGGGGGTGATAATCAGGTTATCCGGTTTACTGGCAATCAGTGGATAGTCTCCGGGTGGCGGCTCGGTGGTGATGACATCAACTGCCGCACCGGCAATGTCGCCATTGTTCAGGGCATTAATTAAATCCGATTCATTAACAATGCCACCACGGGCGGTGTTAATAATAATGGCGGATGATTTCATTTGTTTAAATTCACGGGTGGTAAACAGGTCTCGTGTTACTTCCGTCAGTGGACAGTGAATACTGATGGCGTCCGCCTCCCTGAGAACCTGCTCAAAGGGAACCCGGCCGGGCCGGATTTTTTCTGCACCTTTTTGTTCAGCAATAAGTACCTGCATGCCAAAGGCGCTTGCCAGATGCTCAACAGATTTAGCCAGGTTACCGTAGCCAATCAAACCCATGGTTTTTCCGCTGAGTTCGATCATCGGGTAATCGAACAGACAAAATGAACGGGTTTCACTCCATTTACCAGTACTCACCAACTGGTTGTATTGACTGGCGTGAGTGGTGAGTTCCAGTAAAACATTGAATACCAGCTGGGCAATGCTGCTACCGGCATAACCCACCACGTTTTTAACATCAACCCCCTGTTGTTCTGCGGTGTTCAGATCCACATTGTTCATGCCGGTGGCGGCAACGCAGATTAGCTTCAGACTTTTCAGCCTGGAAAGGGTGTAGCTGTTTAACACGACTTTGTTGGTAATGATCAGCTGAGCATTCTGGCAACGTTCAAGAGTCTGCTCCGGCGCAGTGAAGTCGTGAAACTGCCAGTTGACGGGCAGTTTATGGAGTGGCGAAAGATCCAGGTCTGGTCCCAGGGTGCCGGCATCCAGAAATACACCATTGATCATATTATTCTTACCATTACTATGATGTTAATCCTGGACACATAATACAGGTCATCTTGTCCGTAATGGTATATAAAGTAAGGCTGATGGTTATGAACGACTTGATCAAATGAGGCTTCAATGAAGAAACTGAAAAATGAGAAAGAGCTGGTAAAGAAAGCCATCGAATATGGTATGAAATATGGTGAGCAGCGGGGGGTAGTTGAGTTTGAAGCAACAGATTCCTCCAATGCAAAAATTGAATATATTTACCGGCTGTTAGTACATGATAACCTTGTTCAGCCTTTGCCAGAGGATCAGGTATCTCAGGTAACCATGAAGCACAAATTGGCGATCTGGGCATCCAGACAAAAGTAATCCTGATTAACTTAAATGCTTGCGTGGAACTGGCTGGCCGGAAAAATGGTTGTCAAAACCACTGGCGATTCCAGCCGCTCGTGCAGGTGCATATTTGGCAGTTGTCCCGTTCAGTCTTTCTCAGCGGGGTTATTGACATCCACCATGACGACAGCACCACCCTGCTGAATATGCTCATGGCAGGGTTTCAGACGATAGTCGTCGCTTGAGGTTCCAATCATACCTCCCAGCCATGTAGGGCAACCGAGGGCTATTAAACCGGCAAACACGGTACCGATGCCTCCAGCAGGATGCCCTTCAAGAAGGTTGTAAGTGAAGAACCCGACCACTGTAGTCAATATCACACTGATGATGAAATATCTCTCACCGCTGTGAATGGTCCCGGTCTCTTTCAGGAAGTTAAGGTTATTAAGATGGTGTTTCATGTTGCGCGTGTGATCCTCGTGGGCAATGTGAATGCGATTGCGATCAATGCCTTTATTTTCAAGCTGTTCGGGAAATTCTCTGGCTGTTTTTAAGTCAGGAAGAGAAAGAGGTGCTTTTTCATGGTTGCAATACCTTTTGCCGCCCCTAAAACACTATTTATTGCTTTTCATTCGGAGCGTAGCTGGACCCAGACCTTAAAGCGTGGATTCCTTATATCGTGGTTATCAGCACAAACTTTAAAAATGACAATTAAACTTATTCAAGGTGCTGCCAATAATGGATAGAGAGGGTTATCCAGGGAGCGTAATGTGAAAATTCAGAAGTCACTGCAGGTTTTAAGGGACGCTGCAAAAGCCCGGTTTGATCGATTAGGCAAAACCAAAAAGAATATCCCTCTCCCACCCAACAATGGTGCGGAGAACTCAGGCAAGACACTGTTCCAGAGGCAAGCCAAAATGCTTGGGGCTCAACCGCCGGTCTTACAGTCGACGGAGACTGATAAAAAAGAAATTTCGATGACCTTATGGTCTCACTGGAGTGGGAAAACTCCGAAGGAAGTGGAGAAGTGTTACTCTCAGCTTGAAAAGGTCAATGGTTCAGTGCTGTTAACCATTGAACAACTGCTGAGAGATCGCCATCAGGTGTCTGCCTGTCAGGTACCGGGAGTACTTGTCCGGACTAAACAAAATGTATTCAGTGATTTTGCAAACCGGCTCTCCGTTCTACTGGATAAGGTTTTGTCAGAAGATACTTCTTTGCGGGATCGGATATATCAGTCCGATGGGGTACTCAAGACCCCTGTTTTGATTACCCGGCTCGATAATAAAGAAAGCCTGATGCGCTCAGAGTCACTCGAAGCCGTTTCAACAGGCGTTTATTTTTATCCCTATGTTGATACTGCCAGTTGTTCCGCCACATCAATGCTCACATTGTACATTGATGACCATAACATGAGTGAGTCAGCCTTGATGAACGGGTTGAAGGAGGGGCTGAGGAAAGCGACGCATCATGCGGATGATAACCTGCCGAAATTACCGGATGCTTCTGGAGTATCCGGATGGTCTGATGTTATGAATTATTATGAAGTGACAAAGGAGAGCGAATTACTTAAAAAATTCAAGGTATCTGAGGTTGCTGAGCTGCCAGACTTGTCAGAAATGTCTGACTGGTCTGCACTGCCTGATAAATATCTTAAATCCAGGGAAATTATTCAGAAATATCTGCGATAGAGACATAGGTAAGGTATCTTTTTTTATCACTGGGGAACTCGTTCCGTTGTGATATTGTTTCTTCTCCGAAATTCACCCGGTGTAATACCTGTCCATTTCTTGAAGGAGCGATGAAAGGCACTCAGTTCTTCAAAGCCCATCATCAGTGCGGCAGAGGTGATGCTGATATCGGACTGGCTGAGGTATTTGATGGCAATATCACGACGGTATTCGTCTTTCACCTGCTGGTAGGAGGAACCTTCTTTGACCAGGTGTCTGCGCAGGGTTCTGACAGGGATTTCGATCATCTCTGCCACTTCACTGAGTTTTGGGATATCTCCATTTTCCTCGCCGCTGAGTAATGAACGCATTTTTGGTGCAAGGCTGTGACTGTTCTGAACAGCCTCAATGTTGAATAGGGCAAAAGGTCCTGCATTGAGCAGTTTTTTCAGACTCTCCGAAGTTTGTACGATAGGCGCATCAAGGGCACTGGCGTTGATCTGAACAAAGTTTTCGGCCTGTTTGAACTGGATCGGACACTCAAAATGGAAGCGGTAGTCCATCAGGCTCAGCATGGCGGGTCCCATCAAACTGACAGAATGAGCCTCAAGGTATTGACCCGTAAGCCAGCAGCAGAAACGGTGCCAGAGTGCCAGACTGTAGACCATGCGCAGCTGTCGTGAGGAATTGATTTCATGGTTTTCCAGACAATGATAACCGGCATGGAGCATTCGGATGCTTTCACCATCCTCTGTAAATTCATAGAGTGGCAATTCTTCGGGCAAGTTACCGCCGAATGTGCTCCGGCCTGATAAGAAGTGGCTTGCTACTTCAAAACTTTCCCGGAGATTTTTACATTCAACCAGGGCATAGCACATGGCCTCCAGAGTGCTGGAAGACATTTCATGCTGACTGTATTGATTAACGTCACTTTCCAGCAATTGTGAAACACTCAGGTAGAGCTTTCGGAAAGTATCGGGAGTTACGTCTTCGGCCAGGGTAAGACTGTCATGATCGGTTTGCAGCTCAAGGTGGTTTTCGATAGCCAGTTTCTGGATGTCATAACCTTTTTCCGCTGCTACCTTGAGCAACGGAACGACGTAATTTACCGGTATCAAATACTCAGTCGTCATTGTCTTTATCCTGAAAGAACGTTGTCCGCTAGCCGTTGTCCGTGGCCCGATAAAAACGGAGCGCTTACGTTTTTTCGGACAACGGGTAGCGGGCAACGGCTGTTTATTTCTTGAATAACTTCTTGCTGGGGGCTCCGTTATCGCCTGGCCACATGGAGCTGCCAATGGTATCTGCAAAAGGCCAGAAGGCTTTTGGATCCAGGGGCTTATTCAGGGAGATGTTCCGAGCCTTGAAGGTGGGTGTCCACAGGAATGCCTTTGGCTCGCTCTTGACAGGAAGTAGCTGCGCGACCGGATCCCATGGGCTTTCATTGAGCTTAAGGGTTCCTTCAACTTCTTCCATATAAGCAGTGCCGTAACGGCTATACACTTGAACTACATGGGGTGGGAAGTCAAACTTGTAAGGCATCATGTCAACAGCCCTGGAGTACTTGACCCACCACTCATTGACTTCAAAGTCCTGAAACTCTTCAGTGATTTCAACCGGACCTTTTACCTTGCCGCTGAACTCAAGGAAGGTATATCCCCGATGGGTCACACTGGCTTTGACTTCATCGAAAAGTCGGTAGTACTTCGTCTCAGCAAAGAATTTGGGTTGACCCCAGCGCTCTTTACTTCCAGAGATGGCGGCTTCCTGATCAATACCAATACCCAGCGTGTATTCACCTTCAACACCGTCAACGTCAGCAGCGACGTTAACCACAACACCGTACTCAGGCTCACCCAGTACCGGGAAGTTGTAGATGATGATTTTAACGGTAGGGTTTTTGCCGGGCTCAACGCCGGGCGGAAGCAGTTTAGCAATACACTCAGGATCAGTTTCATAGCTGATTTTGAGCAGTGGCCAGTTAATAATATCGCCAGGCTTGCCCATTGGGGCAGTGGGATTTTGGCTCATGAGTTGCCTCTTTTCTTATTTTTTTAGCCGGGTATTTTCCAGAATTGAGAGATGGAACGGTCTGGACATGCCCGTGGAAAAAAATACGGAACCTGTTTTCGTGCAGCGTGAAAACAGCTCCGTATACTGCATGGATTATGCGGTTGCGATCAGCTCTTCCTTGCGGGTGGCTTCTTCCAGTTCCTGCTCATCATAAAACTGATTAAACCACTTACGGTACTGTCCAATAGGGCCGTCACCGTCACAGAGAATGGGCGTTGCCTTGTAGATCTTGTTTTCCCAGATCGGTACGTCCTGTTCAACCTGATGCACCAGCTCCTGAACAAAACCATCGGCGTAGATTTTCTTCATATCAGACTGCGCGGTAGGCAGTGTGAAGTTAAAACGCAGATGGATGGTCTGGTCATCAATAGGCGTGACCGTTCCCATCAGAACCACTTCAAACAGGCGCATGAATTTCTGGTAGGTCTGCCCCGGGCCTACGTTATAAGACTCAAGACGGGCGGCTTCCAGGTTGTCACCGGTGTGATTGACGGAACCATCTTCTTCTACGGCATGGGTTTGCGCATCGAAGATGGTGCTGCGACGGTGGCCTTCCATCACGACTTTGGTGTCTGGGATGAAGGGTACGTTATGAACGGTGACAAAGTGAGCGACATCTGCCGCATTCTCACCGGTTTCCTGAATAATGGATTTGATAGTCCAGTCAAAGGTCTGGAAATCGGTCCAGCCTTCAGCACCCACTTCTTCAATGGTGTCCACTTCCCATAAAGGCGCCACTTCTTTTGGATGATACCAGGCCCAGATCATCTTGTTACGCTCAACCACCGGGTAGCTGCGGATGCAAGGCTTGTCTTTTACCTTGGGTGGGATGCGCTTGGCGTAAGGAATATCAGTCAGTGTACCGGTGCCATCAAACTTCCACGCGTGAAAAGGGCAGCTGACGCTTTCACCCTTAACAATTCCGCCATGACCCAGGTGTGCACCGAGGTGAGGGCAGTAAGCATCCAGCAGAGAGGCCTGACCAGATTCAGTTCGGAACAGCACCAGCTCCTTACCAAAGTATTTTACCGGCTTTACTTCACCGGTTTTCAAACCTTCTGAGTATTCCACAGCATACCAGCCAAAAGGAATTGGCTTGTTATAGCGCTTGCTCATGGAGTGATTCTCCCAAATCCAAGTTTTATTGTTTTTGTCATCGATGATTTCATTCGACCTGTATTCAGCGGAAAAACTGGTCTGAGTAACCGATCAAATAATCCAGCTTGGTAACTGTTGTAAAATAAGTTACCGCAGTGTAACTTTGCAATCAAGTATCCAAATGCACTGAAAATTGTCTCAGATCAAATCTCAGTCAGTTGATGGTTAAAAAGTGGGTGCCAAGAGGTGTGTATCCACCTCATATGTCAGCTTTATGTTAAGAGCGCGGAGATAAAAATAATGAAAGACTTCAAAGACAAGGTTGCAGTAATTACCGGCGGTGCCAGCGGCGTTGGTCGTGCCATTGCCCTGCTGCTGGGTAAAGAAGGCGCCAAAGTGGTTGTCTCTGATATTGAACCGATCGCTCTGGATAAAACCGTTAGCGAACTTCAGGCCAATGGTGTTGACAGCTTTGGCTTTCAGGCTGACATCACCAAGCAGGAAAGTCTGGATGCCCTGGCAGAAGCGACACTGGAAAAGTATGGTGAAATGCATCTGGTGTTTGCCAATGCCGGCGTAGGTACTGGTGAAGCCGGTAATATGTGGGGCTATAGCATGAACGATTGGGAATGGGGCTTCCGGGTGAATACCTGGGGCCTGATTAACACGATTAATGCGTTTATGCCAAAATTGATGGCTCAGAAGCAGGAAGCGAATTTTATCGTGACGGGTTCAGGTAATGGTGCGTACTTCATGCTGCCCCATACACCGATTTACACGGCCACTAAAGCGGCTGCTCAGGCAATCACTGAAAACCTGTTTTTCCAGCTCCAGCAGATGAACTCCAAGGTTAAGGTGAATGCCTTGTTCCCCGGACCTCATGTTGTGAATACCGGTATCTTTAATTCAGAAAGAAACCGTCCTGAAGACCTGCCAACGGACCCCAACAAGCCAGACTCAGGCATTCACTCTGTGGAAGATATGCGCGCGATTATGGCTCAGTTCAAGATGGAGCTACAGACCACTGAGCCGGAAGAAGTCGCGGAAACCGCACTTCAGGGTATTCGTGATAACAAGTTCTGGATTGCACCCATGACGGACAAAATCCGTGTTGCGATTCAAGAGCGTACTGATAATCTGCTCAATGGTGTGAACCCTACACCACCAAACGTCATCTAGTAT
>NZ_JAVRMB020000232.1:0-5316 GCF_031844845.1 Endozoicomonas sp. | reverse complement strand
TGGCTTCTTTTTCAGTTGTTTCTCTTTTTCAGTTTTGTTTTTACGATCATGGCAGGCCTTCTCCGCTTGTTTTTTGATCACGTTCAATACGTTGGTGAAGAAGGCTTTGTCCAATTTCGCTTCATACTCCCTCTGTACCTGTTTTATTTTGTCAAGGCGGGTTTCACATTCAGTAGTAAGTTCACGAATAGCGGCTTCCAGTAGTTTGAGCGAGTCACTCCCGGGTATGCCTTCCCTGATAATATTACTGATGCCCTCAAAAACCGGCATGCAAACACGTAGCACCTTGTCAGGGCACTCTTGTGACTTTTGTCCTTCTTGGGCAAGTGTTTCTCCGAGTTTTTTGATCAATGCTTTACAGAACGTAGCCAGACGAACTAAGCGTTGCTCGTCTTTCTGGTTGGCTGGTAAGAACATTTTATTATCTGAAATGGTCTTCAGCAGGCACATGGAAATATCCAATAACCCACGGTATAGCAAGGAATTCTCCAGTATTTTTAATAAAGTTTTCTCCAGCTTTTCAGGAAGACAGTCAATGATTTTTTTTTCCTGAACGGTGAGTCCTTCAAAAGTCAGTGATTGTTTTTTTTGTAACAGAATCAAATTTTGAATCATTTTTTTTTGCAGGAGAAAGCAGCATGACTCTGCAGTCATTATATATTCGTCCCGAAATTCTGGAAGCTGTTGATGTATTGTCTCAGTGATATTAAACAGGCTGTTCAGTGCGCCGAGCATACTAGAATCAATGTCATATATCTTATTACTATCTGTCATTTTGGCCAGTTTGTGCATAAGGTCACATACAAAGATTAAATGTGTCCTGATAGATTGTTTGGAAATATTCTCTGGTGGCTTTGGCTGACTACCGTCTACCTGCAGTTTGCCAATTTTTACGTCCAGACTTTCAGTCAGTGAAATGACACCGGCAAGAGTAGTCATGAAATGAAAGTTGCTGAAGTCAGCCAAAGCGTCCATATCAAGGATGTGAGGTAACTGTTTTTTTAGCAACTTGCTTGAAAGCTGCGGGTTACAATACAGTGTGGGCATTGGATTCAGAAAATCAGCTTTGAGCTCTAGCTGTAGTGGTTTGAAATAAGGGAGGAATAACATCAGAATCATTTCGATGTTTAAAATGTTATCGGCTGCAATATCTTGTAACGCTGTCTTTATTTTAGGGGTTTTAGCGCAATCTAATGTGGAAATGGACTTATTAACAAAGTAAGCAGACAAGCTGTTTATCATCAATTGTCTCTCTTTATACATTGGCACATTGATCATGGCAGCCACCTCACGTAGCCGTCGTGAATAGACGTGTATGTCTACAGTGCTTTCAGGTGGCGACAGAAGTTTATCTGGTGAATACATTCTTTCTATATCTTTTATCTCGGGTGTCTTTCCTTTATAACTATTGTTACGCAGTTCAGTATTGAGAGACTTAAGAGCTTGTTTCTTGCTTTGTGTTTGACCTTTTTTTTGGAGTTCACTGGCGTCGATATCAACAAGCAAGTCGCGCTTTTTCTTGAAATTGAATGTCTTCAGGTAAAGTAGGTCGAGTTCTTTAGGATGTTCTTGAGGCTCCTTCTTTTTCAATTTCAGGTTAAGTACCTCCTGAACCGAAATAGAAAGTTGCGCAACAGGTTTTCCCCTGGTTTTTTCTTTTGGCCTGCAACTGCCATCAGAGATAAATTCATGCACATCAGTGGATTCAACAGGGCTATCGGGCAAGACTGGTCTTTGTGCGATGGCTGATACCTCAGCTCCTTTGACTTCCCCGTCAGTACCGTGTTCTACGGTCTTTTTAGTAGCGACAGGTTCTGATGGTATTGGTGAGGCGGCTTCTGTTTGTCTTGTCTCATCTGCCACCATCCCGGAACTCTCATCATTATTCGCAGCAACCAGAAGCGTATTTGCTTTGCTATCAAGCTTATATTCTTGTGTGGGGCGGCTCGTGTTGTTCTCTGGTGTTTTGTCGACTTCCTTGCTGTCTGATCCCGGGCTATTGCTCCTGTGACGTTCTTTTAGTGGGCTGCTTAATCTTTCGGGGGGCTCCGGCGGCTTTTTGATAGTTGAAGGTGTTTTTTTACTTTCTTGATGAATTGAAGCAGTGGGTGAGTGAGGTTCGGACGGAGGTGTTTCCCGTGATTCAGTGGGGGAGGCCGAAGCTTCATTTGGTTCGCCTTTGCTATTTTTCAGCGGTGTTGAAGCTTCTACCACAGTTGTTGATCCTTTTGTTATGTTTTTTTTTTCAAATTTTTTGTTATCAGGTTGATTCCAGGTTTTCCCGGGAAAAAATTCTGCAGTATTTGGATTCAGGGTGGATGTGCCGGGATCAATCTTTTCAGGCTTTTTCCTTTCGGCGTTCACTGCGTCACGCTCAGGCTTCGTAGCTTCATATGCATAAGTTTGGTGTGGATCGATTCCCGTCATGGGGTATGCGGTCGTGGGTATTGCGATGTATGCGGGAGTCTGGTTTTGCGTTGTTGGGTAAGTTGTATTCTGTGGCAAAGAAGGCGGTGGCTCTGTATTTATTCGAACCTGACTTTCTGGCGGTTGGTCGCTGCTATTGGCCTGATCCGAGCGGTAGATAGGGTAACCTAAACAAGGATGTGGTTGTTGTGGCCTTCCCTGAGGGTTATGGAAACCTGCTGGATGTTGTATCTGTGGGGCATTCTGATTGAAGGGCGCCGGTGCTGCCTGAGGGTTATGGAAATCTGCTGGATATTGTATCTGTGGGGCATTCTGATTGAAGGGCGCCGGTGCTGGCTGAGAGGGTATAGATGTATTCGCTCCGGTGTATGCAAAAATGCGGGGTGGGGTTTGTTGGGAGGGGGATATAGCTCGATAAAATAGGTGGGTATGTGAAAAAGGTGGCTGGCGAGTAGGAATAAATTGTGTTCCATTAAATGCAGGAAAATTTGGATTGAGATTATTGTTAGGAGGGGGGGCGGCGGGTACTCTCGGGTAAATATAAGGACGAAAGTTCTGCATGAAGAAAACCCCTGAATTTGTTTAAGAATAGGTATGCCCTGATTTTGTCAGTTTGATTATAGATATTTTCGAGTAAACGCGAGCAGGGAGAGGAAAACTCTTGGTTAGCTTAAGGAAATATCGGGTATGTTTATCGGAATGTTTGGTTCTCCTGCCAGGACATTAATTGGGTATGTCCCTTACGGGGTGATGGTCACTGTTCTAAATTAAATACCCTCTTGAGAGGGTGGATTCTTTCTGAAACGGACATTTAAAGTGAGTCGTCAGGTTTTCTTTTCAACTCAGTGACCCTTGGAACCGGCTGGGGTATACTGCCCGGCTTCGTCGTTAAGCCAGCTCCGTCAGAATTGGCGGGCCTTGGTAAACACGGGTAATCAAAAGTTGAATACAGGAAGTAAGGGAGTCTGCGCCTCTCCATGCAGTTGATTCGCGGGTTGCACAATATCAGGCCAGAACATCAGCGATGTGTGGCAACCATCGGCAATTTCGATGGTGTGCATGTAGGTCACCGAACGATTCTTGAGGCCTTGAAACAACGGGCCTTTGAGCTTGACGCCAAGGTTTGCGTGATCACCTTTGAGCCCCAGCCCCGGGAGTATTTTCTGGCGGGCGCGGCACCGGCAAGGTTATCCAGCCTGCGGGAAAAGCTGGCGCTGCTGTCTGAGAATTATGTGGACCAGGTACTCTGCCTGCCATTTAATGACCGTCTGAGAGGGCTGGATGCCGATGCTTTTGTCCATCAGACTCTGGTCGAGGGTCTTGATATTCGCTACCTGATTGTTGGGGATGACTTTCGCTACGGTTGTGACCGAAAGGGCGACTTTAACCACCTTGAGTTAATGGGCGACCAGTACGATTTTGAAGTCTGTGATACCCGAACGGTCCTGATGCAGCAGGGACGGGTCAGCAGTACACGTATTCGGGAAGCGTTGACTGGTAATCGGTTGCAGGAAGCGGAGCAAATGCTTGGCAGACCTTTTACCATGATGGGTAGAGTGGTGAAGGGACAACAGCTGGGCAGAACGCTGGGGTTTCCTACTGCTAATATTCGGGTCTGTCGTCAGCGATTGCCCATACAGGGTGTATTTGCTGTGCGTACTCTGGTTGACGGACACTGTTACCATGGTGTTGCCAATATTGGTGTGCGGCCAACGGTTGCGGGCAGCAGTCCCCTGTTAGAAGTGCATATGCTGGATTTTAAGGGCGACCTGTACGGTCAGACGCTTAGCGTAGAATTCGTCGGCAAAATCAGGGATGAGCAGAAGTTTGAATCGCTTGAAGCCTTGCGGGCAGCGATTGCTAATGATATTGATACAGCCCGCAAGGTTTTTTTAACAAACAGCGGTGAGTAGAGATTCCGGTAAACAACTATGCCTTCTGATACGTCTTCTGAAAAGCCCGACTATAAACATACCTTGAATTTGCCGCAGACTGACTTCCCCATGCGCGGCAATCTGGCCCAGCGTGAGCCACAAATGCTCAAGCGCTGGTATGACATGGATCTCTACGAAGAAATTCGCAGGATCAGCCAGGGGCGGGATAAGTTTATTCTTCATGATGGGCCTCCCTATGCCAATGGCGATATTCATATCGGCCATGCGGTCAATAAAATCCTGAAGGACATCATTGTCAAAGCCAAAACACTCAGTGGCTATGATGCGCCTTATATTCCCGGTTGGGACTGTCATGGTTTGCCTATCGAACACAAAGTAGAAGGCATGCTGGGCAAAGCTGGTGACAAGGTTGATGTTAAAACCTTCCGGAAAAAGTGTCGTGAGTACGCCGCCAAACAAGTGGATGGCCAGCGTGAAGACTTTAAGCGGATGGGGATTTTTGGCGACTGGGATAATCCTTACCTGACCATGGATTTTCAGACGGAAGCGGATATTATCCGTGCCCTGGGCAAGATTGCTGACAATGGTCACCTGATTAAAGGTTACAAGCCGGTTTACTGGAGTGTTGTGGGTGGTTCTGCCCTGGCTGAGGCGGAAGTTGAGTATCAGGATAAAACCTCGACCCAGGTTGATGTTCGCTACGCTGCGATTGATGAAGCTGATCTGCTGAGTGCTTTTACTTTTGAGAATGAAGAAGGTAAGGGCGAAGTGGCGGTTGTTATCTGGACCACCACTCCCTGGACATTGCCTTCTTTTCAGGCAGTCAGCATGGGTGGTGAACTGGACTATGCACTGGTTCAGTGTTCGATAAATGGTGCTCCTGCCCGGTTGGTTCTGGCTGAGGCGCTGGTGGAAAGTGCCATGCAACGTTATGGCGTTGAAGATTACGCCATCATCGCCCGCGCCAAGGGTGCCTGTCTCTTATACACATCTC
>NZ_JAVRMB020000231.1:0-19429 GCF_031844845.1 Endozoicomonas sp. | reverse complement strand
AATCAGGTCTTTCATATCGAAAATAGCAACCTACGACGATGGTTGTTTAAGAAGAAAGACTGGCTCCCGATTTTATCGGCTTTTGATCCCGGTTTTGGACCCCAGGTTTTGATGATTAAACCTCACATTGTTCACATTCTTTTAAGATGATACTATTCGTCAATGCTTGTCCACATATCTTATCCAAACGTTTAACACAGCTCATAATCTTTTCTAACTGGCTGCGTTGCTCGTATGTACCACACTTAATGATTCCCTCCATTTCATTATCCATCCGGATATATATGACCATTAAATATGCTCTCATTTCCTGGACGTCGAGTGTTTCTGCATTAGTGAATGACCTATCTTGGGAGATGTCCATCGCTTCACGAACGGGATAATCAACCCATTCAACTGATGCAAGGAATTCTCCGATTGTATGCTTGATAACGAATCTAGGGATGATACGAATCAGAAGATACCAGGCTGATACAGTTCCCAATATGAATATGAAAATTCCCATTTTTCTACGCCCTATTTAAGTTGCAAAACTGGGCTCAGGTCTTTATTCAAAACCTGACCATGGTTTAATACTGATTTATGCGTCAAGAAGAAAAACCTGCCCCGATTTTCCTGTACTCACTTATAATTGGTCAAGCAAAGAGTCCATCTCATTGACTGCAGACTGGGTTTCAGTTCTGGAACCGGCTACTTCTTTAATTGACACTAAAGCTTTCATCGTATCTCCATACCCCATATCTGCCAGATAATTAATCTTGTCTGCACTGAAGTTGGCCATGGCCTGTATGCCAGCAAATGAGCCTTCTTCTGTGACAACAGACTTACTGGGGCGGATCTCTAGAATTTGGGTTCTGTCAGTTGCAAATTGTTTGCGATCAAATAGAGAACCATTACTTAATTGTGTAGTGATGCACAAATCGCATTGTCCGAGCAAAGGCGTTACAGGCGTATTATCCCTTATACCACCGTCATAAAAGTTCCCGCCTTCAAGTTGTTGCGACTGGTAAAGTAAAGGCAAGGCCGCTGATGCTAATACCGAGTTCATAACCTGCTCAGGCGGTAATGACTGAAGGTGCAGGTAGGTAGCTTCTTTACCTGGCATGCGGAGTAATTCGCCCTTGATGAACTCAATAATACTGTCTTTCAGAGAGCCATCGAACACGCTAACCCACATGGGCTTCCATTGTTTGGAAAACTGGGGTCAGGTCTTTCTTCTTGAAAGTTACAAATCGGTTTTTGATTTTTCAGCTTAAAATCGGAATAGTCAGGTCTTTCATATCGCAAATAGTAACCTACGATGATGGTTATTCAAGAAGAAAGACCTGACCCCGGTTTTGATGCCTTATCGCTATTGAAGCCTGCGGAGGATCACACTACTGGTGTCGTAAGTTTACCGAGCTGGGTCATGACATTCGCATCATTGCTCCCCAATTCGTGAAGCCTTACGTTAAGTCAAACAAGAATGACGCTGCTGATGCCGAGGCTATTTGCGAAGCTGCACAACGCCCGAACATGCGCTTCGTGCCATCCAAAAATGTTGAGCAGCAGGACATTCAGAGTATTCATAGAATTCGCAGCCAGACAGTTGCCAGAAGAACAGCGTTAGGTAACCAAATCAGAGGGCTGCTAATGGAGTACGGAGTGATCATTCCAAAGGGAATCTCCTTTATCCGCAGGCAAATTCCTTTGATTCTGGAAGATGCAGAAAACGGTTTAACAGTGCTCTTCCGTGAAATTCTCATTGGGCTTTATGAGGCTCTTCATAAGAGAATGGAGCACCTGGATAAACGTATAGAAAAGCTTGAGCTGAAGCTCCAAACGATTGCAGCCAATAATGAAGGTTGCCAGCTTTTGTTAACCATACCCGGCATTGGTTTACTCACTGCTACTGCTTTATTTGCTGCCATTGGGGATATAACGGCATTTAAAAATGGGCGGGAACTGGCTGCCTGGATGGGGTTGGTACCAAAGCAGCAATCTACTGGAGGTAAACCCACCTTGCTGGGTATCAGTAAGCGGGGTGACACCTACCTGCGAACCCTGCTGATACATGGTGGCAGAACCGTTGTCAGGGTAGCCGACAAACACGACGATCGACGTAACAATTGGATTCAAGAGCTTGACAAGCGTCGGGGTAAGAATATATCAGCGGTGGCTGTTGCCAATAAAAATGCCCGCATTGCCTGGGCACTCTTTACAAAGAGAGTAACCAAGAAAGAGCCATACAAGGCAGCGGCATGAATAATACAGACATTAAACTATTAAACACTTGTCGTTAGATAAGAAAAGGAAAAGCGGTTAATCAGTGTCCTCTCTTAATAAAGAGTGCAACGAGTTGCGTGGATAAAGTTCAAATGATGGCATAAAAGGTAAGACCTGCACTCCCTAAAACCTGACCGGGGTCAGGGCCCGTAGAGGCCGAAGACCTGATGAGGAGGGACTGAGCGGATTCCATCAGGGCCAGAGGCATTGAGACCTCACCCCAAAGGCCGGACTCTTTATTATGAGAGTGGAAGCATTACTCTTTAAAGTCATTATCGAAAACTTTACCTTGCATCGCGGGGCGAACCATATATGACCCCGAACACCCCGCACCGCGAAGTTGGGGAGTGAATGGCGTTTCCACGCTGAGCGTGGGAACGAGGTAAAACTCAAAACTCCAGCCCCCACGAAAGAAGCGTACCATCCGGACTACCGTTAGCATAATCTGTTATCTCCAGTATCCAGATACCTGAAGATTCAGCATTATCAAGAGATTTATCATATGTATATAATTTATTGCCGTGCCTTTCAAATCTCATCGGGTGAGTACGTTCTAGAATTTTTAATTGAATAAGCGTTCCATCAGGACTTTTTAGGTTAAAGCCTAATTCATCATATCTTTGATTAACACGGACTGTAACTTTTACCTGGTTTACCCTTCCCCTTCGAGTCACATTAATTGTGCTTGTTGCAGTTCTTTCTCTTTCATCATTATCTGGAATACGAAGTCTCTCGGTATTAGTGAAGCAACAGTCAGGCCTGTCGGTGGTAACCCTGTCGGTGACAGGCTTGGTGGCAGGCTTGGCGATAGTAACCCTGTAGCGGGAGGGGACGTTATGGTTCTGTTTGCCAGAAGCGTTCCTACAGTCCCTACATCCCCTGCACCTGCACGTGACAATTCATGAAAACCATACGCAGCACCAGCAGTTACAATCAGGCTCCCCAGTACGCCACCCAATGCCAGATATGGATGCCTCAATGGCCACTTGAAACATTGAGTGACCCAGCCTCCCTTGCCAATACAAGAGTTAGATTCCGAGCCGGAGTCAGATTCAATGTCATCTTGAGCAGCTTGAGAATAGGCAGGATTTGAATGGGTTGTACCGACAGAATCAAGAGCCATGCAAGTCACCGTTCACGGGAGGTAGTAAAATAGAGCCGTAGAACAGCAAAAAGTTCCGAGCGAGACTGTAAATTTAACTGTGTTTCTGCCTTGTTAAACAAAATCAGTTAACCGGTCTTCGAACTCAATCATGAACCTGTTCAAGGCCGGCTTCCTAAAGTGGTCAATAAATTACGGCGCTTCATGCAGGGATCCTATTCTCTTGTTATTAATCTTATTTATTTGGAACATGACTGATGGGCGCTGTTGAAGATAAAAGTGGAATCCCTGGTTTAGGAGCTTCAGATGAGGGTTTGACCACAAAAATGGGGCAATTTAGCTTGTCTGAGAAGGTTTCCACTAATAACGTAAACAGCGCCAGACTGATGCATGGTAAGTAGTTAACCAAGTGAAATCGAATGTTTTCGATCGATTGATCAAAAATAAGACTCAACCCTTGTGCCTCAAGGAAATCGGTCTGAAATATGGCCGAATTCATTTTACTAAATAACGGCAACTAAGCTACTGGGAGCCAAGGTTGGAACTTTTTTCTGATTTAATGTCCCGAAATAATTTGCACATTTCTAAGCCTTTAAACCCCATTCGTCCTGAGCTCTGAGCTTGTCGAAGAGTTGAAGGGCGCAAACTCCAGGCCATGATAGATTGTGCCAAACACCCTTCGACTCCGCTCAGGATGAACGGAGTCCGAGTTCAAAATGAGACAATTATTAAAGGACAGTTACTTAAGTGGATAGACCAAAGCAAGCAAGCCTTGAGGGATTGCCTATAGTTATCGACCCGTTGGTAAGTTATTACTCTGAACTGTATTCAGTTTAAAAAGTTTACCTGCAATGTTTTCTGACAAGGTGAGGTTATGAATTTTATAGGTAATTACGCTGAAACAGTGACGAGCTGTCTTAATGAATTTCCTGGTCTGTTACGTGCCAGCTTTGATAAATCAGCCAAGAGTGGTTTCAGGCTAGTCAATAGAGCGGCTGCACGTATTTATATAGGTGGGGGGGATGATGGCTGTAACTTTATTGTCAAACTTGTAAGGTCAGAAGTGGTAAAACCACTCAGAGAAAGGGGGGTAGGTGTTCTGGTTGTGGATAAGGCATCAAACAAAAAGTTAAAGGCTGCCTTGGTCGATGGAAAATCTTTGGTAGAAAAATTACAGGAATTAGGGGTTGAACTGGTCACCATAAAGAAACTACTGTCCTTCTATAAAGAGAAAAAACAGCCAGTAGATGACCTTAAAGGATTTTATTCCGCAATTGATAAAATACATTTTTTGACTCATAATTCTCCAAAGTCCGGACATATTACCCCAGAAAAAATAAATGATGTCGCCGAGATAGCAAAAAGAACATTGATATCAGAGAGCCTTAAATACCTTATTCCGAAGTATTTGTATGAAAGAAATATCTTTGATGCAGTTGCTGTTATGGATCTTGATACCAATGCACCATTGGTACCACAAAATATAGCGGTGGATCAGCTGAATGAGAAGCATAATATACTTACTCTAAGTTTTTATTCGTCAGATGAAAATGATCGTTACGTGCCATATATTATTGATGGGAGAGGTTTCTCTAGACTAATAGAGTATTATAATCCTCAAGAAGAAAATATTGAAGGGAGTTATTTTAAAAGCGTGATTCCTATTACTTTTAAACGAGAGTATTCATTTTTTGAAGTAAATAAAGAGCGTGCTGATCATTATGCAGATAATGAGTTTAATTGCTTCTATAAACCGTTTTATAAGGACAGAACATGGCTTGTTGATGAAAATAAAACTATAAGTAGCGATGCAGAGAAAGTGTTGGTGAGACAAGTAAAGTTGAATGAAATTAAGGAAAATGATTTTCATGGCTTAAGTGTGGTTTTTATCGCGTGCAAAGATAAATCGTATGGTTTGATCGATAATCATATTGGTGTGGCCTATAACAAAGCCGAATTTTATGAAATATTATTAGGTCAACATAATGAGTGCGTAAAAAGTGCAGAAACCTCTGAAATGATAAAGCAATTAAAGGCATTAGGCAGTGAAACAATAACAGTGTGCCATTTTAATAGTCATAATCAAGAAGGCATTTATCCAACAGGAATTTATTCAACCGAGGTCTGCCAAGATATAATGAAAAAAAATCCTGACACGATGGGAATTTATTTTACAAGTATCAATGAATTGATACTAGGAAGAAAGTCGGATTTTCTGGGCGATTTCCAAAAAATAATCAGCTCTCCCTGTAGTCAATGGAATGAGAGCTCTACTATAGGTAGAAATCAATGGGATATTGACAATACAGGCAAGCCTGAAGTCATTGTAAAATGTATACGCAAAGAAAACCCTCCCCTGACAGAGGAGCAGGCGATCAGTCGCGGTTTGCTCACCCCCACTGAAGCGGCTTCCAATTATCTTATGCATTTCACAGGCGGAGCCGTTTGCGGCGCGGTCTCGTATATAATGGATGAAGTGGCGGACAAAGCGGTGTTGCGGCAGTGTCCGAAAGTGCGCCCGGTATATAATTTTGGTCGAAATGTCCTGTTCGGAGGGTTGGCCTTCGGTTCCCTGCAGACGGCGTTCAGCCATTTCTCTAACTGGTACTCTCCTCAAGAGCCTGGTCAGCGTTCGGCTGGTAGCTGGCAACAATCGGTCATAAAATTCTGCATGAACAATGCATTGCTGCTGGTGCCCGTTACGCAGGGGGCAGTGTTGCCTGCGCTCTGTTCCATGGCGGGTGCCATGTCCACCCAGGTTGCATTGCAATCCTTAAGCCAGCGTCTGATGACGTCTGAAAAAGGTAAGTGCTCAAAAACCACTGGTAAAAATGCAAAACAATAGTACATCATCCTTGATGTAATTGAGCCTAAAGAATATTGCACTATAGTTTTCTAGTACTTTTTGAGCAGTTACTGAAAAAGTGGGTCAGTAAAAATAGCAGTTCACCTATCATGCTGGCTCAGTTCAGGTTAAGTGTTGGTATGCTTCCCAAAGGCAGTAACGACGCGAGATTCACGGAATTACTGAATCCCTCGCTACAGCAAGCTTTCAGCGACTTGTGGTAAATCACCAACACTTAACCTGAACTGAGCCTATCATGCTTATATGATGGCTAACTTAAAGTTGATTCTTGAAGTCGAAGTTCAGCCAGGTAATCAGGGGAATAGCGCCCATTCATTACCAGGATTAATGAGTCTATTGAAAAGCCTTCCAAAAGAATGCTGGCCTGAATTTGTCCGGGGTGATTGTGATTGGTGCAAGACTGGTAGCAGTCATTGATCGAGACTGAGGCGCAAACCCGCGCCCTTTAGGGGCGGGTCAAGCCGAGACTACTTTCTTTTGTTATCCGTATCACCGAAATCCAACTACTATTAACTTTCCAAGTGACCAAGCAATATAAAAATGCTCCAGGGTATCCGACTCAAGGCCAATCCAACAGACAGGTAAAAACTTATTTTGTCTCAGTGGATGGGCTGCGCTCGGTTTATCTGGAATGGAAAGTGTGACGAAGAGTGTTATTACAGAACCTATGCCAGAAAGTATTGCCTTTAGGCTCTCGAGTCCTCGGGTCCTATCGGTATTCATGCACCAATAGATACCAACGCAGCACATTTTAAAAACAAAGACCTTTCACCGTGGCTCTCCGATTACCCTGGCCAGATAATCAGAAACTCAGCTACCCACTGGTATCAGACCTGCAACAACCACATAAACGGCTTGTGTGAAAGGCCAGGACGGAAGAAGAAGACCGATAAGGGCAGCATCGACTATGTTATCGTTAGTGGTTGGAATATTCGCAATCTATTATTCTCAATGTCCCAGTGTAGTGATGTTAGTATTAAGACCTATTATATGATCAGAAAATAGTAATAGCAGGTTTAGTTATTATTCCCTAAGTATGTTCTCGACATTGTTTTTAAATTGGATGGATATAAAATATATGTTTTTTATATTGAAATCACTGCCAACCATTAACGGCAACATAGCCTGGAGCATCTATCTTACCAAAGAAGTATTCCGGTTCGATGTTTGCGATGATGGAGTCACCCGTCTGTTCATCGGAACCAAAACCAATAACATTGGCTATCTGTCTTTCAAATCTCACCGTAGATTCACTGAGCCAAAGTCAATTTATATCAGGAAGGAAGCCGGTCAGTATTCATTCTCTTTCTGCTTTGACGATGGAGCAGAAGAACCAGTCATCAATAAAGAGCATCTGGAATATCTCAAGGGATCCTCGAAAGAGTGGCTGGAAGAATATGCTGCTTATGTAGATCGTGGTGTCGATCGTGGTGTTGCTATTCCGGTCCATTACCTCCTCGTTCCCACGCTCCAGCGTGGGAATGCATACCGATACTTCCGGCTTACTCAGTGACTGTCGATGGGGGAGGTATGCATTCCCACGGAGGACCGTGGGAATGAGGACGGAAATGTGGAAATTATTAAGGGACAATTCCTAAGTAAGTGGATAGTCTAAAGTTTTTTTTGGAAAGTGTGTGCTTGAACTTTATTCACTTAAATAGGTCATTTAATATTCTTTTGTTCTTGGGAGGTAGCAGCGCATGAATTATTTAGGTCATTATGTTGGAAATGTAATTAGTGATTTTAATGAGTTTCCAGGTCTGATGCGTACCGACCGTAGTGATTCAGATCGTTCAGCACGGGTTAAAAGAGCCGCAGTACGTATTTACATTGGTGGAGGGAAAGCTCACTGTGATTTTATTGCTGATCTTGTCAGGTCGGAGCCAGCAAAAGCAATCGGAGAACGGGGAATAGGTGTTCTGGTCGTTGATAAAACATCGGTTCGACAGCTTGGCAGTATTAAGATACAAGGCCAGCCCCTGGCTGAAAGATTACAGGAGATTGGGGTTGAATTAGTTACCATAGAAGAGTTGTTAGCGTTCTATCAACGGAAAAACAAACCTGTGGCAGAGTTTAAACATTTTTACGCTGCAATTAATAAAATCAATTTTTTATCACCTGCTCATTCACAGCCGGGAGATGTAACACCGGAAAAAATAAAAGAGGTTGCAGGGGTAGCAAGAAAAACATTGATGTCAGAGAGCTATAAATACTTTATTCCCTGGTATTTGTTTGAAAAGCATAATATTGATGTTGTTGCCGTTATGGATCTTGATACTAAAGCTCCATTAGTCCCACAAAATCTCTCCCCTGGCTGGCTAAAAAACAGATATTCGCTAATGGTCACAAGTATTTATATAAGATCGTCATATTCAGAAAATATCGATTCGGTTGATACGACCACTCATGTTATTGACAGTGAGGCTTTTCCTTTATTAATGGCGTCAAATCCTGAATTTAAGGGAGAGTATTCATTTGTTGAAATGGATCAACAGAGAGCAGAAGCCTATGCGAATGCACTATTTCAAAACTTCTACAGGCAACAGTTTGAAAAAATTAAATGGGAGTATGCACCACTGTCAGAAGGTAACAGTGGAGCGAAGAAAAAAACGATGACGCTTAAGGACTTTTCCCGTGATAAGTGGACAAATCTGAACAATGTAACGGTTGTTGATTTTTTTAAAAGCGTTTCTGAAATGGGCGATGAAAAGCTGATTGAGTTACACAATCTTGTCGATGATCAGGCATCGTTGTACCTGCTATTGTTATCTATGCATAATTTTTGTGTAAGAGAAGAGCAAATTTCGGAAATAGTCAGACAGGTACAGTTATCCGGGTATGAAAATAAAATTACTGTGTGCTCAGATATGTATGCCAGTGTAAGAAAAGTTTATCCAATGGATCACTGCCTCAAGTTAGAAAAACAAGCGGGTAAAACCAAGTGTCGTTTTGACTCGTATGAAATGGTTATTGTGGGAGCAAAATCGGACCTTGTTACTGTATTGCCAGAAATGATGGGTTCTCCCTGTAGCCTCTGGGATGTTGAATATACGATTAGTCAAGAAAAATGGAAGATTCAGGAAGGTAAAGGTGGAAAAATAATCATACCTTGTTTAAGGGCCGGAAATATAACAGTAACCCGTTCGGAGCCTGAACCCTATATTTCCATCAATCACAGGTCTATCCCCCTGACCGAGGAGCAGCCGGTTAATCGCAGCTTGCTCTGTTCACCGGCAGCGGGCGCTAATTGCCCGACAGAAGCAAACCCCGATTACCTTTTGAATTTTGCTGATGGCAGCGTTTGCGGAGTGGTCTCGTATGTAATGGATGAAATGGCAGAGCGTATGCTCCTGTGTCAACATCCTGCAGTACGTCCGGTATACCGGTTTGGCCGAAATGTTCTGTTCGGTGGCCTGGCTTTCGGTTCCCTGCAGACGGCGTTCAGTCATTTCTCTGACCGGTGGTTTTCCCGGGAACCGGGTCAGTGTCCGGAGGCTGGCTGGCAACGATCAGCCATCAGATTCTGTATGAATAACGCATTGCTGCTGGTGCCTGTGGCGCAGGGGAACGTTATTCCTGCACTCTGTTCCATGGTGGGATCAATGACCGGGTTTATGTCTGCCCGGGCTGTGGTTCAAACTATCCAGCGGCGTGGGATAACTTCTGGAATGTGTCTATTTCGGATTTAACACTGGTTTTCCTGGCCAACAGCTCTGGTCCAGAGCTATTGGCTTTTGCGGTCATTAAACCGGAGAAAGGTTCGCGTAAGCCATCATCAGCCACTTGGCACCTTCTGAATCAAAGTTGACCTGAACCCTGGCCTGATTGGCCTCACCTTCATAATTGATGACCGTCCCTTCACCGAAGACGTTATGGTGTACACGCTGCCCTAACGACAGGCCGTGATCTGGCGATGCCGGTGCCATGCGGGTGATTACCGGTCGGGAGATGGTGCCACCGAGGCGCACTTCCTGTAACAGTTCGCCCGGTATTTCACGAATAAATCGAGAAGGCCGGTTCATGGTTTCACTGCCATACAAGCGGCGGCTTTCAGCATACGTCAGGTATAAGGTTTTCATGGCACGGGTAATGCCTACATAACAAAGACGACGTTCCTCTTCCAGATTGCCTTCATCCAGAGACATTTTGTGGGGGAATAAACCCTCTTCCATGCCTACCAGGAAGACCAGCGGAAACTCCAGACCTTTTGCCGAGTGCAGGGTCATCATTTGTACGCTGTCCTGAAACTGATCGGCCTGATTGGTGCCAGCTTCCAGTGCCGCGTGGGCAAGGAAGGCATCCAACGGTGTCATGGCTTCAGTTTCTTCGTCCAGATCGAGTTCGTCCATATCAAACTGACGACAGGCGTTGACCAGTTCTTCCAGGTTTTCTACCCGGGCCTGACCTTTTTCCCCTTTCTCTTTACTGTGATGATCAATCAGCCCACTCATGGTGATTACGTGATCAGATAGCGGCGATAAACATCCACCATGGTTCGTTCAAAAGGATCGTAACCGGGGTCAATATAGTCGGGACGCAAGCCTTCATCTTTTTTGCTGTTGATAAACCACTGAGCCTGACGAAAGGGGTGAAAAAAAAACCGGGGTCAGGTCTTTCATTGTGCATAACTTATATCGTTCATTGATTCGTTGTGAAGAATAATGATAGGCCTTTCATTGTGATTAGATATCAGTTATATCGAAGACTTAGGAACCGTCCTTAAATAACTTAGCCATTTCAACGAACGCTACCCGCTACCCTAAAAAGCCAGAGCCGCTTGTATTTTTTCGGGTAGCGGCCTTTTATAAGTTTCAGTAAAATGTGGATCTTATTTCAGCAATACTTCGGACACTTTTTGAAAATACCCTGTGATGTGGAAATCATCGAATAGAATATAGAAGCCCCTGTTCGCTGATTTGAACCATCATGAACGATATAGTAAAGAACGCTTTGGACGCTATGTCCATGCTGAAAAAACCCCAGAAAACCTTCATTGCATTACTACTTGCGGCACTTGTCGTATTTCAGGGAAAGGCCACCTTTCGCAATCTAAGTCGATACTCACCAATGAGTGAAAAGCGGTTTAATCGTTGGTACGGTCGATCATTCGACTTCTTCACGTTTAATAGCCTGATGCTGTCAGATTCACTTTCAAAAGCAGATGAACTGATTGCTGCCCTTGACGCCAGCTTCATGACCAAAAGTGGCAGTCACACTGAGGGGCTTGGAAAGTATTGGCGTGGCTGTACTGGTCGGACAGAGAAAGGTCTGGAACTCTCTTTACTCAGCGTGGTTGATCTCAGTTCTAATACTGCTTATGCACTTGAAGCAAAACAGACACTGGACCAGAAAGGGAAAACCCGTGTCGATCTCTATGCTGAGCAGGTGATAGCACAGGCTAAGAAAATCATTGACCTGGGAATCAAGTATCTGGCTGTGGACGCCTATTATTTCAAAAATAAATTCGTTTCCCCCATTGTTGAGACTGGGCTACACATTGTCGGCAAATTAAGGACTGATGCAGATCTCGTGTGGCCCTACACAGGCCCCTATTCTGGCAAAGGCCGCCCCAAAACATACGACGGAAAAGTAAATCTCGAGAAAGATCTGAAGCGATTTAAATCTGTTGGAACGCTGAAAACTGGTGAAGATATCTATACTGCCAGACTGTACTCCAAGTGCCTGAAATGCTGGATACGGGTTGTCATGTTACGCTTTCACAAAGGCGATAAAATTGGTTACGCATTGCTTTACTCAACTGACGCAGAGTTGGAGGCCATGACACTTATCAAGTATTACAAGGCTCGGTTTCAAATTGAATTTTTCTTCCGTGATGCCAAGCAATACACTGGTCTCACTGATTGTCAGTCCTGTCGGAAAGAAGCGATTCATACTCAGATTAACGCCTCATGCGCGGCGTTAAATTTACTTAAACTGGAAGACAGGAAAGCGAAAAGCACCCAGGGTAAAACGGTGATCTCAATTGCCAGCTGGAAACGCCTGAAGTTCAACCAGCACTTGATGTGCAGGGTTTTTGAAAGCTTGGGGTTACCCCTGAATGATGAAAAAGTCTTGGGCACCTATGCGCAGCTCAGTGGCTATGGAGCTATTGATTATGAGGGAGTTAATCTTGAAGTCCTCTCAAAATCCAACCTCAGCAGGCTGGTTAATAAGAATCATTATCATGATGCGTGAGCCCTGTTTTCAATACCGTGTTGAATATGGTTGAGTCGCTGTTCAAAAAGTGTGGTCATTCAAAAAGCCGATGAATTCATTAGCTGCTATCCAGATGGGATTGTCAGCTATTACAGAGTTCCTATAAGACGCACAAACCGATGAAAAGATGCAGGGTTTTGAATATTTTTTGTAATCGATAGCGGTCACGCTACGGTGACCGTAATCGAGTGTTAAATATTATAAGCCAATGAATCCACCGCACCCTGACCACTATGAACTCCTCCTTCGGTGGCTGTTGCGGGTTTGCTGCGAATAAGATAACCGGCATAACCCAGGTCACTGGTCAGGGAGTGTCCATCCAGGTGCAGGGTAAACATGCCGATTTCACTGATCAGATCATCCACCGGCGTTGCTTCTCCTTTTCGAACGACCAGTGCTTCCCGGGAACGGTGTCGTGGGTGCAGACGACGCATCAGTGACCAGGCCGAATACTCTTCAGGTTTCAAACTTTTCAGGCGAGGCAGAATGTCATGGTCGAAGACGCAGTGGCCGCCGCCTTCTCCCTGGTTTTTAAGCACCCAGTCTTTGGGGTTTTGCTGAGCAAACCAGTTGGCTGATTGATCGTCCACCGGGCGCATCTCTCCCAGAAACGGTTTTATCCGGCTGGCTTCTTCCAGCGTCAGGCCGAACTGCATCAGTTGCTCTTCATTCATAGCACAGAGCAGCATTTGCACTCGTTTACTGGTGGCTAACTGCTGGCTGACGGTTGCATTCACTGCGACCCGATGTCGTTCAATCATGGCTCGGACTTTACCCAGCTCGGAGCAACAGCGTACACCGTCCAGATCATGGGCAAAATAGTCACAATGCTGATAGCCTGCCCGCAGGTAGATGGCATCGACACCGCCCAGCCCTTCCAGTATCAAGCGCTGCTTGTCACCGGAAGCGTCACAGGAAGTGTCACCGGAAGACAGCTGGTCGTAGAGTTGGCGGAACGTACGGCGAACGGTTTTGACACCCTCTTTCTGAATGGCTTCTTCCAGCAAATGCTGATCATAAACATTATCTTCATCCGGCTGAACCACCATCATAAACAACGGTTGACCACTTTCCCCGGACTGCGCACGCACGGTAGTAGCAGCACCGGCAATACCTTTGGCAAGATTTTCAATGCCCTGATTAGGAACCAGCTCAAGGTCATCAGCCTCAGACCAGGATTGAAATGCCGCGGGCCATTGGTATTGCAGATAATGGTGCAACTCATGGGCTCGCTGACCAAAAGGGCCCATGCCGGCCGCAATACCATTAAACTCAATCAGTTTTGGCCCCTGTTCAGCGTCGTCCATAAAGTCCGTTCGCATCAGCAGCATGGGGATACGTTCAGCAGGAATGGAACTGCTATGGATTTTCTGGTGGAGCTCTAAAAGGCTGGCAAAGAAGGCATCACCGCTGCACAGGGGTTTAATGGCAGTGGTGAGGAATTCATGGTTTTCAGAGACACCATGAATCAGTTTGCCCATCAGTGGCACAATGGATTTCAGCAGTTCAAAACGTTCACGCTGAATCAGGGTGGGAGCAAAGCTGAAGGCACAGTGCTGAGCAGAATCTTTAGAGGTCTTTAACGCCATGCCGTGCATGAGTGACCATTCAATTGCATCCTGAACTGCGTAGGCAATTTGTGTGTTTTTCATCAGTAAATCCTCAGCGAACAGAACCTGATTCTATTGCTGCACAGGTAAAGAGTTAATGTCATTCTATAAAAAAGACGGGGATTGGCAGGAAAAGATGCAAAAAAAAGCAGGTATACCTGCCTTATATTTTAGAGATATTTAATTCCCCATAGTGATGAGGGTGTCGCAAAAGGGCAAATTAATTCGTAACCGTCATCCCGATTCAACCTTTCACGTACCATCGTAATGGAGTTTCTCCGCCAGCCGGAAATAGCGTGGAATCTTATCAAGGCCCTTTATAGCACCAAAGCGGTGACCCAGTGGTTCAGAGAAGCTATGGATGCAGGCAAACTGCAAGAGCCAGATCTGAGTAACATCACTACTATTTATACAAGCCTGTTTCAGGGGGTTCTGTTCTGGCCGCAGGTGGTTGAAAGGGAATCCATTCCTGAAGGTAAAATACTGGAAGAGAAAATAGATACGGTGGTTTCCGTGGTGCCTGGAGCCTGTGGCGTAAAAAATCCATAGCGCTTGCTTTTTTACATACAATGACGAAGTTAACATTGGAAAAATCGTAGCAAGAAACAACAAACACCCCTTGAGTTATCCTGTTGAGCGGGAGTAGGCTTGCAATAAGCAGCCATAGCCGGAAGTGTCGCTAATACCGTATTAGAAAAATGGCTGAAGAGCTTGAAAAACGGTATTTTTACTATAAATAAGCCAGTGTGAAGCCATGATTATGACAAGAGTAATGACCGATATTATTACCACAGCCCGCGACCAACTGCTGACCCCGGCCAATATCGGCGACAGTGAACTCAGCAGAATTCTGGACAGCATACTGGGTCACAATGTGGATGCCGCTGACCTCTATTTTCAATCCGTGCGCCATGAAGCCTGGGTGCTGGAAGATGGCATCGTCAAGGAAGGCAGTTTTAATGTAGACAGTGGTGTCGGTGTTCGCGCCATGAGCGGTGAAAAGACCGGTTTTGCCTATTCCAATGAGATTATTCTACCCGCTCTGGAGCAGGCCGCAGGGGCAGCCCGCAGCATTGCCCGGATTGGGCAGCAGAAGCAGGTGCAGGCCTGGCATCGTAGTCAGCCATTGTCGCTTTATAGTGCAACCAGTCCTTTGGACTCCCTGTCCAGTGAAGACAAAGTTGATCTTCTGAAGAAGGTTGACCAGGAAGCAAGAAAGGCTGACCCCAGCATTAAACAGGTAACCGTAAGCCTTGCCGGTGTTCATGAAGTGGTGCTGGTAGCGGCTTCTGATGGCACGCTGGCCGCTGATATCCGGCCTTTGGTGCGCCTGAATGTCAGTGTCATTGCTGAAAAAGACGGGCGTATTGAAAGCGGTTCCGCCGGTGGTGGTGGCCGTGGTGATTATCTGCAGTTTCTGTTGAATGATACCGGCCTTGAATTCGCCAGAAAGGCGGTTCGTCAGGCCATGGTCAATCTGGAGGCCGTTGCGGCTCCGGCTGGCACCATGCCGGTTATACTCAGTTCCGGCTGGTCGGGCGTGTTGCTCCATGAGGCCGTAGGGCACGGTCTTGAAGGTGACTTCAACCGTAAAGGTTCTTCAGCTTTTGCGGGAAGATTGGGTGAACGAGTGGCTTCCCCATTATGTACCGTGGTTGATGATGGTACTCTGGATGGTCGTCGTGGTTCTCTGAATATGGATGACGAAGGCGTACCCACAGAAAGCACGGTATTGATTGAGAACGGTATTCTCAAAGGCTATATGCAGGACAAGCTGAATGCCCGGCTGATGGGTGTTGCCTCCACCGGTAATGGACGACGTGAGTCTTATTCATGCCTGCCCATGCCGAGAATGACCAACACCTATATGCTGGCTGGCAAGCATGATCCGGAAGAGATCATCAGCAGTGTTAAGAAAGGCATCTATGTAGAAAGCATGGGCGGCGGTCAGGTGGATATCACTTCCGGCAAGTTTGTGTTCTCCACCAGTGAAGCCTGGTTAATCGAAAATGGTAAAAAGACCGTGCCGGTAAAAGGGGCTACCCTGATTGGCAATGGCCCCGATGTAATGAACAGGATTTCTATGGTGGGTAATGATCTGGAGCTGGATCCGGGTGTGGGTGTCTGTGGTAAAGATGGCCAGTCAGTTCCCGTGGGCGTTGGTCAGCCCACGCTGAAGATTGATGAAATTACGGTGGGTGGTACTGCTTAAATCACCACTTTCCGCCTCGTTCCCACGCAGAGCGTGGGAACGAGGCGATCTCTCCATAAATAGTGTCGGCAACCTACCCGACAGCTCCGGTGTCACAGATTTTACCCGGGACCTGACAGTTGCTTTCCGGAATAATGACTTTACTGTCGTCTATGCGGTGTGTGATCAATGTCTTTTTCGAAGAGGAAAATAACGGAAATTAATGAGTGCTTCTATAATCAGTGCTGAATTTGCTTTACATGACCGGAGTCTGGATCATGAAATCTCTTGCACTTATTGCTTTTTTATCAGCCTGCATCATTTCAATTAACGCCCCTGCCGAAAATTCATATCTATTTTCAGCTACTCTCACGGGTGAACAGCAAGTTGAACCGGTATGCACCAATACTCGAGGCAGTGCCTTCATCACTGTCGATCCGGACTGTGGTGAAATCGCCTTTAATTTACGGATTAAAAACGCAGAAGGGATTTTTGCCGACTCCGGTGCACATATTCACTGTGGCATAAAAGGTGAGAATGGTCCTGTTATTGCCTTTCTTGCGGGTGATATGCCTGGCGGATTGAATGGAAAAGTGACGGTCAGGGGGGTATTGACCAGGGATAATATTGTTAGCGATGCCTGCGGTGAGAATCTGGAAGATATTTTAGAGGCCATGCTTCACGGCAAAACCTATGTCAATGTGCATAGCGCCGCTAATCCCAACGGGGAGATTCGAGGCCAGCTCCACTACACCGATGAAAATGAATGTGATGTGGCTGAATAGTGTCCCTTGATAGCGGTAAGTTTCAATCAAAAACAGTTGGCAGATCCGGATTGTTTCTGTGTTCCAGTAGCAGTTGAATATCTTCGGGCAAAGTTCTGCCGCCGGACAGTTCTGGCAAATCATCAACGTCGAAAAAACCAATATCCGAGATTTCGATATTTTCTTCAGGAGCCCCACCGGTTAGCTCACACAGGAAGATCAGTTTATAGATATGATAAGGGCTTCGAGGACAGTAAGGATGACGCTGGGTGTCTCGAAGTGCGACCAGTTTAACGGCTTTGGCCGTATAACCTGATTCTTCCATTACTTCCCGTTCTACCCCATAAGCGGGTGGCTCGCAAACGTCGGCCCAGCCTCCGGGCAGTGCCCAGCACCCATCAGCCCGCTCTTTTACCAGCAGTATTTTATCATCGAGAAAAACACCGCCGCGAAGGTCAACTTTGGGCGTGGCGTAACCCTGGTCAGGTAAAAAGTAATCATCCACTTTTTCTATGGGGGCGTCCGTCAGCAGGGCGGTCATCTCATGGGCAATGGTTTGCAGCTGGTGGTATCGCTCAAGGTCAAAATCATCTTTGCAATAGGTGAGACCATTCTGGGCAATGGCCCTGATTTTCTCTGCCCAGTCTGTCCATGGGTTCTTAACCTTAAGCTCACCAACCATTGCAGGCTCCTATCTGTTCTCTTGTGGGTGTTGTTCTGTACCGGTTATAGAAGGTTTATCAACACTGCCATCAGGCCCTAATAGAATAGCCACATTCCGCCATCGTTTTGAAGACTCCATCATGATTTTTATAAACATGGTCAGGGGAACGGCAAGAATCATGCCCACAGGTCCCAGCAGCCAGCCCCAGAAAATCAACGACAGAAAGACAACAAGCGGCGAGAGACCCAGTCCGTGTCCCATTACATTGGGTTCAATAATATTGCCGATGGTGATGTTGATGGCCATATAACCGGCCATGATCATCATGGCGTCGGCATAGCCAAACTGTAGCAGGGTCAGCAATACACCGGGAATCGCGGCAACCGTTGAGCCCACATTGGGAATAAAGTTAAACAGAAAGGCGACCAGCCCCCAGAGCACATAGAAATTCACGCCTTTTGCCCAGAGCATGGAGCCTACCAGCAGGCCGGTTACCATACTGATCAGTGTTTTCAGGGCAACATAGCGGTTAAAAGAGCGCAGGAATCGACGCATGCTTTGTAACTCATGATCGGGAGATGAGAGTGCAATACGCAGTTTGCCCGGCAGCAGCGGTGCCTCCAGCAGCATAAAGATGGTGGCAATTAAAATCAGCAGGGCGAAGCTCATGGTGCTGCCCAGTTTGCCAATCATATTGGTCAGCAGGCTGACCAGTGCTGAGGGGTCAAAGGAATCCGTGAGGGTGTTCAGGTCGATGGGGATATTTTTCTGAGCAAGATAAACCTGTGCACTCCGGAATGTTTCTGTCAGCTGCTCCCGGTAGCCTGGCAGGGCTGCGGTGAACTCCTGGACGGTGCTGGCGATATTGCCCAGAAAGAAAATCGCAAAAGTCACAAAGGCGGTCAGGGTAAACACAATCCCAATAATCCTGGGGACCTTATAGCGGCCCAGAAAGTTGACCACAGGGTTCGCCAGCAGGGTGAGCACGGCAGACAGCAACAGGGGGATGACCAGCGTACTGCCCAGCTTGATGCCCGTCATAATAATGATCAGTGCTGCCAGCCCCTGAAAGGTCTGACGGACATGTGTCGTTTTGATGCCGGGCATCGGGTTAACCTCAATGAAAAACTTTGAAGGCATTCAGGTTCTGTTGACCTGAGGGAGCCTGAGCCAAAGCGTCAGATTTCATCACAGTTAACCCTTGCTTACTATTGATAAAAGGACCTATTGATAGAAAAGGTCATTGGGTAAGACACCTCTGCTTAAGATGCGCCTTGAAGTTGCTGGGGGCTAAAGGTTTTTCTGTAGCCCGGGTCATCAGGTCGGCAGTGGAATATTTACGTCCCTGTGACCAGATATTTGTGAATACAGGGTTAAAGTTGTCGAATTCTGATCTATCCACCAGAATGATTCACAGGGGTTAAATTGAGGGCTATCGAAAGGGCTGGTGTTGCAGTGGTCATTTCTTCAGGTAGCGATAGACATCGTAAAGGACGGTGTAAACACCAGGTGTGAAGCAAATTCGACCGGCTGGTTGCAGTGTAAGTGCCAAAATAACCCACGTCCTACCCCGCTAAGTCTGGATAAGGAATCATAAGCTTCTCAATTACATGGAGGCCCTCATGACTCACCAGAACGCTACTCAGGAACAATGGCAGCAGCGCATCGACTCTTGGCAAGACTCCGGGCTTAGCCAAGCTGGCTGGTGTCGTCAGAATGGTGTCAAATCATCACAGCTTGGGTACTGGAAA
>NZ_JAVRMB020000230.1:0-3276 GCF_031844845.1 Endozoicomonas sp. | reverse complement strand
CACCGCAGCGACCCAGTGGTCGGGGTTCCGCAGCGCGATTCCCACAAGTTTTAGCCCGTCAGCCAGAGACCTGCTGAGCGTGGCGAGTTTGCTTACGGTGACAGTCTGAATACCAGCCAGCAAACGAGCCGGTTAGACTGGAAAGCTCGTAGGGTTTAGCTACGATTAAGCAGTCATACGCAGACCGAAGTCTGAGTCATTTGCGCTTTCGGTAGTTGTCATATTGGCAACTAATAGGTTTGTAGTGTTTTGATTAACGAGAACCACTACGTCCTCGGCATGCACCTAAGGGTTCGATACCGTCGTCGAATCCGAATCGCCCCCGGAATCAATATTTATAGAGCACTGAGCCCGATGTAGCAATAGCCATGGGATAATTAATGGTGATATCAGCCTTTTATTCACGCCATGAAGGATCAATCCTGTCCAGTCGGCGAAGCAGTCCGGGCCATTCCAGCTGAGCCCCCTTCCCCAGATTGGCCTGCCGGTACTGATCCATGACCACAGCAATCACTTCAGGCTTAACACTGACCATTGGCGCATTGCACCCCATTGCCTGAACCTGAATTTCACAGGCTTTCTGTAAAACGTAGAAATTATGAAAAGCCTCTGAAATCGTAGCCCCTGCCACCAGCACACCATGATTCCGCAGGAACATCACATTATTCTTACCCATATCCTTCTGCAGGCTTTGACGCTCATCCTTATCAACCGATATCCCTTCATAGTCGTGATAACCTATCCCCTGAAATAACAGCGTTGCATGCTGACTCAACGGCAACAGTCCACACTCCAGAGTAGAGACAGCTATCGTTGCCACAGTATGGGCATGGAGTACACAGCGGATATCCTCTCTCACTTCATGAATTGCACTGTGGATAACAAAGCCTGCCGGGTTTACAGGCCACTCTGAGTGTTCCACCTTATTTCCAGCCAGATCAATTTTGATCAGGCTCGATGCAGTGATCTCATCAAACATCATGCCATAGGGATTGATCAGGAAGTGCGAAGATGCTTCGGGCAATCGGCAGGTAATGTGGGTATATATCAGGTCATCCCAGCCGAAGAGCGCCATCAAACGATAACAGGCGGCAAGATCTAACCGAAGTTCCCACTCACTTTCATTAAATCCGTTGTTTATCTGAACATTTGATAATGCCATGTCCCGTTGCCCCATAACCATTAAGAAGCATGCACGCCCTCCTTACTATTTTTTACCCACTGATTGCAAAATACTCTCTGAAAAACCACGACCATGACACCCGACAGTGACTTGATATACAGGCTCTGGATACTATAGCTATCTTTGGTGATACCACAGGCTACATTAATTTTTCTTTACGTATCTCAGCGTGACTCCCCTTTTATAAAAACTGAGGTTATAAAAACTGAGGTTTTGTTTTCCCGGGCAATGGCGTGTTTATGAAGATTTTTCAGGAAGTATTTGGAGCCACTCGCTCCGGTGAACCGGTTTATGCCTTCCGGCTCTGTAACCAGAAAGGAATGGAAGTGACCATTCTGACCCTGGGTGGAATCATCCAGAGTATTCAGGTGCCAGATCGTACAGGCAATGTGTCTGAAGTAACCCTGGGCTGCGACTCGGTGGCCGATTACGAGCGCTCAGGTGCTTATTGTGGTGCGATTGTCGGCCGTTATGCCAACCGCATTGCCAGAGGCGAGTTGCAACTGAATGGTGAGCGGTTTCAGTTAGCCTGTAACAATGCCCCAAATCATCTGCATGGCGGCAAGCTGGGCTTTGATCATCATCTCTGGCGGGCTGAGCACCAGACCAAAGACAACCTTTGCACGCTGTCTCTTTATTACGATTCAGACGATGGTGAAGAAGGTTACCCAGGCAAGCTCAAGGTTAACGTTAACTATACCCTGAATAACCAGAACGAACTGGGCATCGACTATCAGGCGACCACTGATGCAACCACCGTGGTCAACCTGACCAACCATGCCTACTTTAACCTTAATGGCAGTGATGACTGCCTGAGCCACCAGCTGCAACTCCACTGCAGCCAGTTCACCCCCACAGATGAAACGTCCATTCCCTATGGCGAGATTGAGTCTGTCATCAATACGCCCATGGACTTTACCACCATGAAGCCCATAGGCCGTGATATTGGTCAGGATTTTATCCAGCTGAAGCAGGCCAGGGGATATGACCACAACTGGGTAATCTGGACAGAGAGGGATAGTAAAAACCCCCTGAAGCCTGTCGCACGGGTAGAAGAGCCAGAAAGTGGCCGAACCCTGGAAGTATTCTCCACCCAGCCCGGTGTTCAGTTTTACACAGGCAATTATCTGGAAGGAGAACCCGCACGGAGAGGTGGCCAATATGGCATACGGGCTGGTTTCTGCCTGGAAACCCAGCACTTCCCGGATTCACCCAACAGGCCAGAGTTTCCATCAACCCAGCTGAATCCGGGTGAAACTTATCAGGAAAAAACGGTTTTCCGTTTTGGTGCAATGTAATTAATGCTTGTTCAGGCCGGAGTGGCCGGAGTGGCCGCCCTGAAATCATGCTGGGCTGGGCTGGGCTTTGCCACGGTATTCGCGCTGATTTTGCCGCCAGTTGTTTATTCACTGCTTTATAAAATATATTTTAAAGGCTTCAAGTATGATGACGGACATTTGTAGTCTCCCTTTTTATCAGACCCCTTTCTAACTAATCCTAAAACCAAAAAAGACTCAAAGATACAACCCATCCCCATACTAAGGGACAGTAATTCCCGATAACTATACGCCTAAAGTCGTATAGTTTTGTATTAACCAGGCATAATATTTATGGATGAATTATCCCACTCCGTATTAAGACTGAGTTCCAGATTACTTTGTAGACACACCGAACACTGAAAACACAAGAATATTGAGAGTCTATGTTGTATCCAGCATAAGCGTTTTCAGGCTGATACTCTTTCCTGCGATTATTGCTGTTAACAGTTCAGTCCAGGAGTCTATAAGAAACCAGTCAAACAGCCCTCTTATCCCATGCCAGAGCGATTTTTTTGATTTCGCTGCCGACAACGCTTTTTGAAAAAGAGGACAAGCGAGCTGCTCTATCTGATCAATAAGAAAAGCGGCAAATGTCAAACTGGCAAAGTTTGTCGCCAGATGCTTCTTGCCGTGTCCGTAGTTGTGTTCCAGGTTGTATTCTTGTGTTTTCAGTGTGTTAAACGTTTCATTCTCAATTTTCCACTTGGCGCGTGCTCCTCGCATGATTTTTGTCACGTTTTCTATGGTTATTTTAATATCAGTAACCCAAGTGTT
>NZ_JAVRMB020000229.1:0-5349 GCF_031844845.1 Endozoicomonas sp. | reverse complement strand
GAGCCATGGGCTATGGACGGGTGGATGTCCCTTCGCCAGAGGTGACAGACCTTCCGCCAGCAGGTTCAGCGCAGGTGGCTACTCCTGAAGCGTACAACGAAAGGGAGTTTATGAACGGGGTTAAAATATTTAACCGCAATGACCGGGTTTGTATTACCGCTAACACTATAAGCGCCTGTTTTGAGCCGGGTGATCAGTTATCGGTCTGGTCAACAGCGCAGACCGCTCCTGAAGCTGGCGACAATAGATTCACAGAGCTGGTTTCTGTCGTTGCTTTAACCAGCCATGGCAGCCTATTTGCGATGGCGGGCCAGATCACTGTCTTTGACCAGAAACAGTTGCATGGAAATCTGGCAGACGCTCGTGATCAGCTGACTATTGACTCTGGCCAGCCACGGCCTGATTTTCCGGTACCGACACAGAAAAACGACGGGATGCGTACGGTTAACTATTACCCGCAAGGAGATACTGAAGGTTGGGTGACCATCGCCGGGGAAGATGCCGGGGAAGAAAACCACTGCTTGCGTTATCAGTTGTTTTTAGCAGAACCGTTAAATAGCCATAACCCATTTCTTAAAAAATACGCTGATGACCATGACCGGCGCATGCCGGCAGACGGTTTTTTCCGCCTGGCACAAGTCCTTAACGGTAACGGCGCTATGACACCGGCGCTTGTTCAGCAAGCCTTTGTGGATGTGGTTGTTCCCGGAGCAAATATAGCGGATTATTTTGCTTCGCCTGTTATACAGAATAAACTTGATCCCGCGAGGCTTGCCAGTCAACTGGGTGACTCCAGCACCCTGTTAATACTCAATCCTTCCCGGCTTACGTCGGATCAGCCAATCGTTCCGGAGTCGGAGTCGGTAATACTGTTTTCTATCGACAGCAAACAGAAGAGCGTATTAACGATTATTGGTAGCGATGGTTTTGTGGCGGAAAGTGAGGTGGTCAGGCACCGTTCAGTTCGCAGCGCAGGTGATCCTTCTGTAGCTAATCGGTATGAAATAATGGCCAGCCTGCCAGGCTGGATTGGTGGGACGACAACGTTGTCAGTGGGTAACAGGACAGGCACATTGGATGTGCTGATAAAAACCGACGGCGATTTTGGGATGGACTTTCTCGACAATCTGAGCAATACAGGCAACCTCTTGACCGATATGGCCAAGTATCTATTCAAATATCTGGAAAGTGCATCACCTTCTGACGGATACGAAACAAAGTGGCGCCGTATTTATGCCCTTGAAGAGGAGTTATACCGGGAGGATTATGATTGGCTTAACATAGATGGTGAGCCCAGAGACTATATGAGCTTGGTGTTGCTTACAGCGAGATTTATTAATAATTCACATAAATGGTGGTTGAAGCCGGAAAGTGTAAACTTGTTTTTAATATTGAATGAGTACGAGGACATTCCTAATAGGAATGTTGGATATTCAAGGCCAGCGATCCAGTTATGTTTAACTAACAGCGAAATGTCGTATGCAATAGTTCAGGAGTTATATACTCCCCTGTCTCCCCCTTCTAATATTTTAAATTGTTTTACTGGAATAGCTAACACTCCTTTTGGTGATATACCTGGCATGCCGGATTGGTTTGGGGGGGAGGTAACACTGACCACAGGCGTAAGGACCGGCACATTTACAGTGTTTATTAAAAATGACGATTCGCCTTTCGGAGAACAAATGCAAAATTCGTTATGTACTGACAATGACCGTATACGTGGAGCCGCCCGTTATTTATTCGCTAAATTGGAAGGTACTTCTGACGTGGATCCGGGATTTTTATCAACACCGAGCTGGCTGGTAAGCGGTAGCGATAGCTCGATAGACGTTGTAAGACACGTCACTGACTTCAACATTAATGATGATTTAAAAGATCATGAAATACTCAACCCCATGCTGGACTCTCGCCTTCACTATGAGCTTGTTGATCAAGAAAAGCCTGTTACTGCCCTTCACAAGGTTCGCTTAAAGATGGTTATGGTATTAAATGAATCATCATCATCTTTCGGTATGAATCTGAAGACAATAACACGTAAAGGAAAAAGTTTAGGCTATGGTAGGCCTGCGGTCAGTTTATTGATCGGTACAACTGAAAGGAACAACTTCCATAAAGGCACAAACCGGACAACGGAATATATAATTGAGCAATACCGCGGGTGTAAAAACATCTATATTAATGGAGGATTTAATCTTGACTTTCTGGTGAGTGACATCTACGCAGACGGCTGGTTTTCACCGTCGCTAAAGATTTCGATTTCAGATACGGTTAAAATGACGGTGACAGGACATTTATCCTCAAGCAGTGATCTTAGAAAATCACGCCTTACCAGCACGGAATTAATACAAACGGCCGTTCAGAATCTGCACACATTTGTTACCACTACCCCTGATGATACGTCATCTTTTATTCAAATCCCAAACTTCTCCGATAAATTGTTGATGTCGATAAAAAATGATGAACGTCCAATATCGCTCGATCAAGGAGGCATAATCAACCGGTTGATTTTGTACGCAGGTAACACGCCTGTTTTTGGGAAACCGCTGGCTGCGGTAGTGGTTGATATGAATTCTTCAGTTTATGACAACGCTATATCTTTCATTTTTTATAGTCGTCTGAAAATTATTCCTCCGCCTGGAAAGACAGTAACCAGTTTCTGTTAAAAGTAGAATGTACGCGATGCCCGGGTTTGAAGCATATTAAAAATTAAACTTCATAGTCTTACCAGGGGCTGTGAGGAAATAGCTGAAATTTGGCACTTCAACTATACGCGCTACATATACAATTACTGACGCTTATGATGACCATTTCTGCCGGTATTTGCAGCAGCGAACGATTGGGTGGAATCGCTGAAAACCTTGGTATTAAAGGGGTTTTCAATTTTTTCAAAAATAATAAAAATCCGGGCATCGCCTTAGTTAGAATGTCGAAATTTTATACGATATGGGAAGAACCCTGCTGGACGATGGTTGATGGTTGAGGTTGTAAATATTGGCAATTCCTCAGCAGCAGGTACTCGCGGCAGCTCAGCAGTGCATGAAGCCCCGGGGTGTTCGGGGCGTTAAGAGAGGTAGTTTCAGTTGCAAAACTCATGCACTTACTGATGCCTGAATCTGTCAGTCAGATTTATTTTTAGGTAGTGGGTCAGATGTGTGGTTAAGCATAAATATCAACCCCAAACTCAAGCTTGTTAATCAGTAATCCAATGACAATATCGTGCATTTTCTCAAGCTTTGAAAAACATATACTCTTTCTCGCCAGCCGTTTGATCCATGTCCTGAAATTCAAATTTTTACGTTCAATTTTCTGAGTATTTCTTTTGCCAACCTCATGTTTTTCCGGGTCTATATTTCTCTCATAAGCACCCCAGTCATCGGTATAGAAACGACGGATACCAAACGGCTCTAATAATGCCTTGAGTTGCCTGAATACCTTATCTTTTCTCTTACCGAAAACATAGGCAAGGATAGCGCCAGTGGCATGATCAATGGCAAGCCATAACCAGCGCTGATTGGATTTATCTCCAACAAAAGACCATTGTTCATCAAGCTCAGCAGCATCACAGAAAGGCTCCAGACGGACGCTGCTATTGATATCAAAGTCCATTGTTCTGATGTTGGGGTTAACTTGTTTCAGAAGAGATTCTTTGCTTTTCAGAGTCTTGATTATGGTGGTTTTGCTGATGGCAAGAACTCTACTGGTATCCCTGATACCACTGCTATTAATCGCCATTTTAATAACTGATGTTACGCACCTCTACCATATGTAGTGCTTGACCATTCAGACAAAACACTACTGATGGTAGTAAACGACGGTGAAGTGCGTAACTACAGTTAATAATGTTTTTTTTGACCTCCCGATTACAAGCCTTATATCGATATTCGAGCATAAATGACTTGGTATCACACAGCTTGTTATAGCATAGATAACGCTGATTTCCTTTGCGACACAAGCCATTCCCTCCAACGAGTGGAAGGCTACAATCTGGACACTTTACTTCAATAAGACACGTCATAAGACGTATATAAGGGCAGAAACAGATTTTTCAGTATAGGGTTATACCTATCCACACATCTGACCTACTACCTTATTTTTACTGCAAGATGTGTCTCTGGTTGATTGCGTCATTTAAATCTAAAGCAGGACGAAAATGTCATGACAATCGCTTCAGGAAATGTGCATGAGTTCCCCTCCGAAGCTCATGCTCGTTACATACCGGCTGTTGAAGAAAAGAACAATCAGAATATAAGTACATTAAATGGACAGGCTATTTCTGAAATTCAATGCCCGCAACGTAAAATGCCACCGTCTGAAAAGTCAGGCCCTGATTGTAATAACAAACCTTCTCTGAGAAAGAGAAGATCCACGAATATTGATCAACCGTCAACTATATGTCCAGGAAGACATTCAAAAAAACCCAAAAAATCCTTTGCTGAATCAGGAACTGCCGGATCTCATGGTGGCACAGTACCAGCTGACATCATTGAAGAAGATCCGACTCAGGTCAACACCGCGAACCGGCAGAATGAAAAAACAACCGACATACGCAGTTCATCCCTGCCAGGGGGAGCTTCGGTTAATTGTAATGCTAACCATGAGGCTGACCAGGCGGATCTCAATGACGGTGCTACTGCAGAATCTGACGCTCATACAGATAACGCTGAAAACAGCATGCCGAGTGGTAGTAGCAGAGACGCTAATGAAGCCGGATGCACAGCAGGGCCAGGGAGAGCCTCTTCCGCAAACCGGCTTGTAGCTGGTTTCGCGGGCATGGCTGGAAGTACGGCAGTACGATCAATACGGGGTGCTGTCGACCTGAGTAATCCATTCAATGTTTTAACGACTGTTGTACAGCATGCCCCTGTTCTCGTCTCGGCCGTCGCTGACGACGATTCGCCCGCGGCAACGCTGGCAAAGTATTCCGCAATGGCGATGACCGGGGTCGGTATTGCAACTTCCCTCTGTGCAGCCGCAAGCGCTACCAGTGCCATTTCAGCAGCAGCTATTCTTGGAACCTGTGGAGCAAGGCTTGTTGGCCAGATTGCAAGTCATATCGGAGTCCGGTATCTGTTGTATCCACGACTTCCGGATTCAGTCCGGGAATATGCCGCACCCTGGCTTCACGCCGGTACTGAAATTGGCATTGCCGCCACGTCACCCATCTACACACGAACCCCGGATGGCACCGATCACTTTGCCTGGCCGGGAGGGCGGGCAACCTGCGGGACCGATGTCCGTGCAGTACGAGCCATGGGCTATGGACGGGTGGATGTCCCTTCGCCAGAGGTGACAGACCTTCCGCCAGCAGGTTCAGCGCAGGTGGCTACTCCTGAAGCGTACAACGAAAGG
>NZ_JAVRMB020000228.1:0-3171 GCF_031844845.1 Endozoicomonas sp. | reverse complement strand
AGTGAAGATACCGGGGCTCGTGTGAGTAAGTACCGACATCGCTTTTGCAATACCGAGTTCGGAAGTTTGCAACTGACTGATCAGGAGAGAAGCATTGTTTGTGTGCTTTTTCTCCGTGGCCCGCAAACGCCCGGTGAATTGCGCAGCCGTACCGGTCGCCTGGCAGAGTTTACTGATGTTCGTGAAGTTGAAGCTGTTTTACAGGCGATGGCGGAGCGTGGTCAGGTCGTTCAGTTGCCCAGAGAGGCTGGAAAGCGGGAAAGCCGGTATGCCCATCTCTTCTCTGGTGACGTCAATGTGGTGAGCCAGACAGACCTGGTTGCGGATGATAAAGTCCGGATTCGTGAACTGGAGCACGAAGTTATGATTCTGAGAGCAGAAATTGAACGATTGAACCGGGAGATGGGAAGATAACTGTGGTCAGCAGGTAGATGCAATGCTTTTATGGTTTCTCATTGCGCCAGGATGATTCATTCAAAACCTTGTTTTCCAGTCGAAAGTTGTAATCATATCTGCTTTTTAACGTTTCTGCCTTCGTGCGCATAGACTGTTTAGTCTCATCCATCTCTGGGGCGCTGTCTATTATCTGACGAGCCCGGTGTTGGATGTTGGTGTCCGTGCGAAGTCTGAAATTAACACCTTCCAGGTTATCTTCGGTGTTATATATATATGTCGCAGGGGCTTCATGTTTTTTTTCGCCCGCTTCCTGACGTAGTCTTGCAAAGTATGGGTTGTTTATATCTCCATGAATCGTGCTATCAACCTTGCTTTTATCCTCCCTTCTCCGTTCCGGCAATGCTTCTGTCACCGTCGGTTTGGCAGTGGGAAAAGTGTTGCGCTTAAAATGAGTTGTGGTTGGCTCGAGATGTTTAGGCATATCGTCGCTTTTATTTAACTTTTTTTCAGAATCAACCGTAGAGACGGCCATTTGGTTGAATTCTGCTCCCTTCTTGCTTTTCTGGCCGGGAGTGAAGATAGAAGTTGCCCGCTGTCCTGCATTTGAAAGTGTTTGTGAGAGCCTCTTTAGCATAATAACCTCCTACTAATGAAATCATCAGGAATCATTTCATGGCACTCCAGACAATGCCATAACAGAGTGGTCAGAATAGCTAACAACCGGAGCAATGGATAAAGTGTTTATTAATAAATATGGCTATTGCTGATTGTCATCCCCGGGCTCAGGAGTATGCTTGTTCACCCAAAATGAAACCCTTTGATGGTGTTTAAAGGTTCTTAATGAGTGACTCAGAGCCTGCATTCTGGCAGGTAAAATCGTTAACCGAGATGACTCCGGAAGAGTGGGAGTCGCTCTGTGATGGCTGTGGCCGATGCTGCCTCAACAAGGTGATCGATGCCGATACTGAAGAAATTCACACTACGGCAGTGGCTTGTCGCCTTCTGGATCTGGAAACCTGCCGCTGCACGCGTTATAAACATCGCCGCAAACATGTGGATGACTGCATCAAATTTACCCCGAAAACCCTCCATGAACATCTGCCATGGTTACCGGATAGTTGTGCCTACAACCTGCTGTACCACGGATACGACCTGCCTTCCTGGCATCCATTGATCACTGGAAATCCGGAGTCTGTTCATGAGGCGGGCTTTTCCATCAGGGGTAAAGATATTGCTTCTGAAGAGGATGTTCCTGACCCTTCTGACTGGTTTGATTACATTATCCGGGTGAAATGAGGCTGATTACTTCCTGATAATTGATCTCAATGCTTGTCAGAAGTGGTGAAAACCTTACACTAGCCCTCAATTTGAATATCTGATGAAAGAGTCTGTGAACCCATGACCGGACATAGCAAACTCTACGGTCTGGTTCTGGCGGGTGGTCGTTCCTCCCGGATGGGGCAGGATAAGTCGCGACTGAGCTGGTATGGAAGGCCTCTCTACCAGCATATGATTTCACTGTTAACCAGTGCCGGAATTGATCATGTTCTGGTCAGCGGATCTGGCTTTGCGAAAGGCAAGGCTGACAGTGGAAGCACTCTGGGAGCTGAGTTTCTTGTAGAGAGTATTGGCGATATTTTCCCGGACCGGGGGCCGCTGAGTGGACTCCATGCCACTGTTCAACAATTGCACGATGGTGATCGCCTGTTGGTGATCCCGGTTGATATGCCGCTGGTTCCTGCTGAAGCGATCAGAAGGCTCTGTGACCAGCAGCAGGCTTGCTGTTTTGAGGGTTTCAATCTGCCTGTTGTTCTTCCTGTGTCGTCTAATTTGCGACAAGTGATTGAACGGGCTATCCAAAGTGATAACCCAAAAGATTATGCACTGTGGAGGTTGTACCAACAGCTGGGTGGGCAGACGATTCCATTGCCTCCGGCCATGGCAGACTATTTTGATAACGCCAATACGCCTGAAGATTGGCGCCACTTAATGACTAAGCATTTTTGAATAAGACTGGAGCATAAAGCGCCATGGCTCATAACCAGTTCAATGAGTTTATTCCTGTAAATATTGCCGTTCTGACGGTATCTGACACACGTACTGAAGAAACGGATACATCTGGCCGTCTATTGGTTGAATGCCTGACTGAAGCAGGCCACAAGCTGGTGGATAAGGCGATTGTGAAGGACGATATTTACAAAATCAGGGAAGTGGTTTCCCGTTGGATTGCCAGTGACGGGGGTAATCCGGACTGTGTTCAGGCTGTACTGGTTACCGGTGGTACCGGCTTTTCCGGAAGGGACAGTACACCAGAAGCCCTGCTGCCCATTTTTGACAAGCAGATTGATGGTTATGGTGAGCTGTTTCGACAAATCTCTTATGAGCAAATCAAAACGTCTACTATTCAATCACGTACCGTAGCCGGTATGGCCAATGGTACGGTTATTTTTGTGATGCCTGGCTCCAATAATGCCTGTAAGACTGCCTGGGAAGGGATTATTCAGGATCAGCTGAACAGCCAGCATCGGCCATGTAATTTTGTCGAACAGCTGAAAAAGGTGGGTTGATCGTGTCTTTTACCCATATTGATAGTGATGGTAAAGCCAGCATGGTTGATGTTGGTGATAAAGACATCACTCGTCGTGAAGCAAGGGCAGAAGGTTACATCTACATGGCGCCTGAAACACTGGCGCTGGTAAAAGACAATGGTCTTAAAAAAGGGGATGTGCTTGCGGTTGCGAGAATTGCCGGGATTCAGGCGGCCAAACAGTGCAG